>CASFSH010000384.1 GCA_949297205.1 uncultured Bacillota bacterium
TACACTTCTTCTCCGGTAGTTCCAAAAGCAGAGAAAGTGTTATATGTCCATATTGAATTTGTTTTATCTTCGGTACCGTTTATCAGATACCAGTGTCCGAATATATCTTCTCCGCCTCTGTAGGCCCTTCCTATAACAATATCGGTATACGCTGCTTCTTCTCCGAGAGCCTGTTCCGATATATTATATAAATATTCGGTTGCATCTCTTGTAAAGCTGTTTCCTATACCCAAAACTTTGAATGTTTTTATGTCCAAAGCATCAGGAAAAGCTGTTTTCCACGTACTGTCAGGATAACAATAAACCGTTGTATCCGCACCTACGGCGCTTTGTGCAACATCCGTTTCTATTCCTCTTGCCACAACCGTTGCTGCCGAATCAAATGCATTTGCACCGACTTTTGTTATTTTATCCGAAAGTGAAACTGTATTTACAGGGGTATTGCTGAATGCACTCTCTCCTATTTCTGTAACCGTATTGCAGTTAAATGTGATTTCATCTGCATTTGTGAGTCCGCTGAATGCATATGCACCCACATTATACGGCTGATATAATGAATTTCTGTCACCGTAAACTATAGATGTGATAATATCGCTGTATTCCGTCCATGGAGCAGGGTCTGATGCCGAATAATCCTTCATGTATTCATAGCCCATCACATTGAGTTCGCCGCTGTCAGTAATATACCACTGAAAATTCTTATCACCGGTGTTTCCTGCTGCGGTGATAATTTCATAATCCCATTCATTGCTTACTACAGTTTCATAAGCCAAAGAATTTTCCTTTACATAAAATTTACATACGGCAGGGAAAATGAAGTTGTCCGGAAGCGGTGTGTTCTCACCCGGAATAATGATCTTTTTGATATTATTTTGTCCTTCAAACATTGAATATCCGATATTTGTTACCGATTCCGGGATCGTTATGTAAGTAAACTGCTGTGACCATCCCAAAGAATTTGTACCTATATATGTCACTTTTGCATTTTGTGCAAAGCCCATGCTCAGAATCATGTAACTTGACTGAAAGGCACGGTCGCCTATTTTTGTCACCGATTCAGGTATTGTAACATACCTTAATTCGATCATGTCTCCAAATGCACCGTTTCCTATTGTGGTGATACCTTCACTGATAATTACTCTTTCAATATTTGCATCACTGTCCCAAGGACGTGAGTCATCGCTGTTTCCCGAATAATCAGGCATGGCGCCGGTACCTGTAATAGTCAGGGTTTTTGTCTCACTGTCAAAAGTATACCCTACGGTTTCGTTTAATGTCCCTGATTCAGGCGTAGCTGCCGATACCATCTGCGGAACTAATGATGCAAGCATTACAAGGGTTGTAATTACGCTTATAATTTTTTTCATTTTTTTTCTTCCCTTCATTTTAAAATTTTTTTGAATTAAAATTTGTTAATAGGTTTAATCCAACATTTTCCATGTACGGGCAAAATATTTTATTGATCACCTCCGATTTTTACATCATACCTTGATTTTAATCCGAAAAATATTTTATCCAATAATTTTATTCAGGTATAGAATGTATTTTCTTATGCATCGGCAGAAACAGCATATACCGTGATTCTTTCTCACATGCCGTTCCTGCCGCCGTTTTTAAATTAATATCTCACTATTGCATAGTACCATTGACCCAGCCGGATTCAAATATGATCTTTGTAGAATTAAGGACTGCATCGCCTATTGACTCATAAGCCTCTACCTGTGTCGGAGATACGGTTTCCAATGCCTGAATCTTATCATATATTTTATCAGACACTTTAAAGCTTACCGTATGTTCACCATTTTCAAGTATCGGAGTAGAGATCGCATACGGTGTTTCACTGCCGTTGGAGAATATCGGATGCCATGCACTTTGTGTATTTACAAGCTCTCCGTCCACATAAACATCGACCTGACCGGAATCGGGACCTGACAAGGTTATAATACCTGCCTGCGTACCTGTAAAGGTAAATGTTACGCCTTCGCCCGGAGTTTCAGATGTATATACATTCTCAATGGTATTATATGCAGCAGCATACGTATCTGCTGTTTCCTGTTTCATTCCTTCTCCTTCAATATAGTTCTAACGAGAAGTTTACTCTGTCTCCTGCGGAATCTTTGAACAGATACGGGATTTGCTCTCCGTCACTCATGTTATCCAGTACCGAATCAGAAGAAACTAAAAGTGCTTCAAGGAAAGGTTTTATGGTATCAAAATATCTCAAAGATCCGGCTTCGTTAGGATGTACTCCGTCCTCCGAATAAAGCGGTAAATCCATATTTGATTCATTCTGATCGGCTTTTTTACCTAAAGCTTTGCCTTCCTGTATATCAACTGCTGCATCTGCACCTATAAATATTGAAGGTATGCCATAATTTGCGGCAACATAGTCCATAATTTTGGCCATATTGGTCCATTTTCCCGCTGCTGCCTGTTCAACATCTGTGCCGGGACAGAAGGTATAGACAAATACAAGCTGTGCTGTTGAATTATAGTTCAGTGTCTGTCTTACAATAGACTCCATATTCTGCATAACAGTTTTTGCAGGCTGTTCGCTGTCATTTACTGCAAACTCTACAAATACAAGATCGGGATCGTATGCCGCAACATCATATCCGAATCTGTTTTTGCCAAATTCCGATCCTGTTCCGCCGTATCCGGAATTTATAAAGTTAAATCTGTTTTCTCCAAACTGTTCCGAGAGCCAGTCACAGATATGATTTCTGTAACCGTCATGTTCTGTTATGCTTCCGCCTAAAAAGACCACATTCAGAGTTCTGTCTGTCTGATTGTTAAGCTTTGTCTTAACATTTAACAGCCCTTCTCTTAAATAATAGTTTTCTTCAACCTTATTAAAATCTATTAACGATTCCACATTTGCCGTCTTATCAAGCAATCCGTCGGCAACAGGATTTAACAAACTGTAATTTATCAGCTGCGGAACGCTGTGGAAAAGCAATACATTGCCTTTATCATTATATTTTACAGAAGCTTTTTCATCTCCTACGGTTTGTTCCGTTTCACCGCTCTGCTCTGTTTCTTCGTTTCCCGCCGTTGACTGCTGTTGCTGTAAATATTCCTGTGTCTTTATCTGTACAATTCTTGACTCTCCTATCCAATCCACCTGGCATCCGAACATTTCAGATACAAATCTTACACCTGCCATTGTTCTGTCATTAACTATTTCTGCCGGGGAATCGGTTTCTATTTTTTCACCGTTTAATACCGCATATGTATCGTTTATTCCTATATACATTCTGTTGTTATTGTAAAATGCACTTACTCCTCTTGATTGGTCATTCCAGTCAATCTGTGCACCTAATGCTTCAAATATTGTTCTCACCGGCACATAGGTTCTGTCATTTTTTATATAGGGCGCTGTACCCGTTTCCAGTTCTTTTCCGTCAAGTACTATTCTTACAGGATTCTCTACAGGTTCTGTAACGTTGTCTTCATCATTATCCTGAGCCTGATCAAGAATATCCTGTATTTCCTTATTCTGATCAAGATATGTCTGATCGGCTGTATTTAATGAGGGATCATATTTCCCTATCTCAACCGAGCCTCCCGGTGCACCAAACATTATATACCCCGGATCCGACA
The DNA here is from genome assembly GCA_949297205.1 of uncultured Bacillota bacterium. Classification (GTDB taxonomy): domain Bacteria; phylum Bacillota; class Clostridia; order UBA1381; family UBA1381; genus RGIG1988. The sequence continues at coordinate 3,604 of CASFSH010000384.1, forward strand.
CCTTCATTACATTATTATCCTGAGTACTTGAAACTGTATGTCCGTTTATATTTACATAAATTGCAACACTTCCGTTATCAAGATTGTCAAAAACACATTCAATATTGTTCCACTCACCGTTAGGTCTCCATACAGCATCTGAGCTTACGGCAATCATTGTACTTGCGGGATTCCACCGCTGAGTTTCAAAGCTGTCCGGTTTTAACCAGAAATTATAGGAATAGTTGCCGGTCCAACAATCGCCTATCGGCGTCAGAGCCCTGATATATACCTGGGAGCTGCCCAATCCTTCAGACATTTTATATTTATATCTTAAAACAAAATTATCAAATTTTTCTGCCTTATATCCAACCTGACCTGTTACAATATAGTTTGATCCGGATGCCGTAACCGATCCGTCCTCCGTCATTTCCAGATTTGCAGAATTACTTAACAGATCCACCGCATCAATTACCTTGTCAGGATAATCTACCAATGTTACATTGCTTGCATTACTCTGCAAATCCACGGCGTAATCGGCATATGTCTGCCGTTCTATGG
>CASFSH010000385.1 GCA_949297205.1 uncultured Bacillota bacterium
TTTCCCATAGCGGCTTTTGCGGTAAGATTTGTACCGTAAGTATCAAGCATTGTTTTTTTCTTTGAAGCACGTCTGTTATTATTTTTTTCACGTGTTTTTTCGCTCTGAGAATCCTGATTGTTTTCGCTGTTTTGTGAAGAAAAGATATTTGATAAAAATCCGAAAGGAGCGGTTGGTGCGCCGCCTTCAATATCTTTCTGATTGCCTAAATTTTCAATCATATTTTGCATATCTTCCTGAGAAGATATATCTCCTATGTTGTTCATAAATTCAGACATTTCTTCGTTTAGATTATCTATATCTTCATCTTTTATTCCCAAATTTTCAATCATCTGATTAATAGGTGCTATTCCCAAACTTTTTGCGCATGAAAGGCAGATACCTTCGTTGGTGGTTTTGTTCCCCTCGAGCTTTGTGACAAAAATAACAGCAGGATTTTTGCCGCACCTTGAACATAAAGTTATTCCCATAATAATCCCCCATTCCGCCGCCACACAGCGGCACAAATTCATAACGTAAAAAAAATCAGGTAAGTGCATATACTTCGGCACTGATAACAGATGAAATACGTAGCTTATTTTTCACGTTAATTATTCTATCCTAAAGGGTTGTATATATTAATCTATAAATAAACAAAAGCGATTATGAACAATTTTGTTTAAACTTTTTATTTAAAAGTTATCATATTAACCCTATTATATCAATTGTGCTTATTATATCACAAAGTTATTAAGATGGAAAGGTTTTTATAAAATAATTTACAAACTGTTCTTTTTTTGTATAATTTTTTAAAAATATTGACTTTGTCGTATGAGTGGTATATAATTAGAACGTTTGTATTGTAATAATTTGTTAATTGTTAGATATTATAATGATTCTGGAAGTGATTAAAATATATTTCAAATTGCTTGCCGCATTGATTCTTGGAATCGGAATAGCGGATAGGATAGATTTACTCACGGCGGTTGCTGTTACTTTGAGTTTGCTTATCTCAAATATAACCGCTCAGTTGATATTTAAAAATAAAAAGGGATATAGGAGTGTTATCATAATAACATTCTTTGTTGGAATTTGCATTTCACAGTATTCGCAAAGCTATGAAATGAATGGGTTGTATCCGGTTGATGATAAATTTGTTACAATAAAAGGATATGTATATGATATTCCTCAGGAAAATGAAGATGACTATACATATCTTATAAAAACCGATATAGCGGAATATATGGATAAAACGTATCCGGCTGTTGAAATAATAAGGTTGAATACCGATAAAAAACTGACCTTTATGCAGAATGTGGAAATTAAGGGATTTCTCAACAGATTCAGTGATAAAATGAATTATTCGGATTTCGACTATGCAAGATACTATAAAAGCAAAGGCATATATTATTATATTACCGATTATCAAGTAAATGCGGATGACACAATAAGAAAAACAATAAATCCCATTCTCCTGATTAGAAAAGCGAAGTTTTACGTAATAAAAATAATTGACAATTATCTTGACGGTGACTATGCTGCTTTGTTAAAAGCGGTATTGCTGGGATATAAAAAGGCATTTTCGGAAGACTACGATGACCTCCTGATGAAAACGGGCACAAAAAGAATGCTGTTTCCGGCATACTTGCATATATTTCTGATTATGTTCGTAATTGAATTAATTATGATGGTGTTCAAAAAGAAACATAGAGATTATGCAATTATTGCGGCACTTTTGTTGTATGCGGCAGTAAACGGTGAAATCCCGGTTTCTATGAAAAACGGTATGATTATGGCTGCGGTTGTATTTGTGGTACAAAAGTATGGAACGGCTCATTATCCGGATATTGTTTCGGGTGTTGTAACAATTATATTGTTGTTTAATCCGTTGCTGATTTATAATTCTGGAATGGTAATATCGGTTATGATAGGTTGGACATTATTCATGGTAAGAGAACCTGCTGTAAAAGTTTTTTCTTTTATCAGGAACAGACATATAAGAAATTTCATTGTATTTTGGTTGGTGTGCAATATAGGGGTGATGCCTCTGGCGGCATATTATTTCAATTCAGTGAATATATACTCGCTTCTTCTGAATTTTATATATTTTCCGGTGGTTACATTAATTATTTTCTGCTTTCCGATTTTTATATTGGAGATGCTTATATTCGGCGGAAGTTTTCTGATAAAATATGCTTTAATATTTGGGGTGTTTATTCTCTATCATGTTCCGTTTATTATTGAAAAGCTGCCGTTTTCTTATATTTCTCTGCCTCGTCCGAATATATTTTTTATTATTATATTCTATTTGAGCATAATCCTTATAAAAGATATTTATCATTTTAAAATGACGAGGCTAAGAACACAGGTTTTGACCTGTATTGTTGCGGGAGGGGTAATTTCTATGGTTATTGTTGCCGTAATGAATATTGGTATGATGAAAATCACATTTGTTAATGTGGGACAGGGTGACGGTGCAATACTTGAATTGCCAAAAGGTGAAACATTGATAATAGACGGAGGCGGAGGTGAGGAATATTCGGATTATGATGCGGGAGAAGAAATATTTCTGCCGTATTTGAAGAATGAAGGAATTTTCAGAATAGATATGGCTGTTGTGACGCATTATCATAAGGACCATTGTTTGGGAACAATTGCAGCAATGAAGAACTTGAATGTACATACAGTGGCAATGCCCGACGTTATGAAGGATAATAAATACAGAAAAGAAATTGAGGATATTGCAAAAGAAAAAGGAATTGAAATTGTATATCTTGAAGGCGGCGACAGGATTACTTTTGAATCGGGAGCGCAAATAGACATTATTTCCCCTGATATTAGAGATGATTTTGAAGAAGAAAATGATACTTCAATTGTTTTGGAGCTGAAATGTAATAACTTTAAAGCATTGTTTACTGGAGATGCAACGGAAAATGTGGAATATAAAAATATTAACTATTTTGAGGATGTGGATTTGCTTAAAGTGGCACACCATGGTTCGGATTCCTCTACATCAGAAAAATTTCTTGAAGTTATTAAGCCGGAATACAGTGTTATTAGCGTTGGTGAAAATAATGCATTTCTTCATCCCGATGATATAGTGGTTAAACGTTTGGAAAATGCGGGAAGTAAAATATTCAGGACGGATATTCTTGGTGATATCAGAATAAATGTGTCAAAAACAGGCAAAGTATCAATAAATTCATTTTACAGTGAATTGAATCAATAAAATACGGCTTTGACATATATTGGAATAAAATCTGATTATGTCAGAGCCGTATTTAATATATTATGGAAGTGAAAAACCAAATTTAACGCCGAGTTCGGTATTTTTAACATAATAATCGGCATTATGTAGAATAAGTATATTTTTTGAGATGGAAAGACCGAGTCCTGTACTGCCGTTTCGTTTTCTCGATTTATCAATTTTATAGAATCGGTCCCAAATTTTATCAATATCTTCTTCCGGGATATGCTGCCCTTCATTTTCTACGGTAAGTTCTTTTTCCGAAAGAGTTATTATAATTTTACCGTTGTGAGTATTTTTTATTGCGTTTGACATAAAGTTATTTATAACCTGTTCTATAAGTTCTGCGTCAAAGGATTTTATGACGGGAGAGTCGCACACATTGCATATCAGGTCAATACCTTCGGTTTTGCACGGAGTTTTAAATCTTTCTGCAATTTTTTTGACAAGAATGCACATATCATATTCTTTTTTGTTTGGTTCCATTGCGCCGCTTTCAAGTCGGGAATTTTCCAGCATATCAAGAATGAGATTATCCATGTTTTTTGTTTCATCCGCTATAACATTAAGGTATCTTTCCTGTTTTGTTTTGGAAACGCCGTCAAGCAGACCTTCCGAGT
>CASFSH010000386.1 GCA_949297205.1 uncultured Bacillota bacterium
CGATACCATCTATGGCTTCGCTCGTATGGAAGTCTAAGTGAACTTGTCTGAAATTCATTTTCATTCTCCTTTTCTATATTTTTTCATGTAACTATATTCAATAAAATTAAATAAATTTTGTGTTATTAATAATATTCATTCAAAGTTTTCATTACGGTGTCATTCCAGTCAATCAGGTTTTGCAAATTGTAACCGCAGCTGCTTATATCCTTTAAAACATAGTCAAAAGCACAATGATTTGCACGGCATGCGTTTATGGTATCAATAAGTTCTTTTCTGACAACTTCTTTATCTGTTTTTTCGGCTACCAAAGCCGGATTTGGTTTTCTTGCCATTACATAATCTTTTCCTAATTGTTCGGCACATGAATTTACATTTGCCCAGGGACTTGCACCCACTTTTCTCAGATTGGGTATTCTTTTAAGATACGGTATTACATTGTCAAGAGGCTCACAGCAGCCATAATAAACCAGCCCGAAACGGGACTGCAGTTCTTTACCATATTCTATATCAAATTCGTTATACATTGCAGGAGAAACAGAAGAAAATAATTGTGCCATCTGTCTGAACCACATATCTTTTGTATTTCCTGTACCGCCTGTTTCAGGACTTTCGGGAAGGGTTTTTGTATATCCGGGTGTGCAATGTAAATCGGTACAGTATCCGTCCAACAGCCCCAGACGTATGTATTCATCAATTTCAGCGGTTTGAATTTCTGTGAATTTTTTTCTTACAGAATGCATAAAATCCGGTCGTAAAGCAAGATCTGGCAAAATGCTGTCAGCCCCCCCGAAGACGAGCAATTAAATCCTATGGGGCATGATAAATATAGGAAATACCGCCAAGATGAACCTTCATAATACCGTTTAAAATTTCATTCGCAGTTTCAAGGTTTCTCTTGTCCGCTTCCTCATCTCTGATAATTACCGGAGCTTTTAATTTCTCGATATCTTCCTCTGTTTTCAGTACATCTATATATTCGTGGGAAACAATATTATTTGTTTTATCAATTTTTCTGATATTTTCTTTGGCTTCAAGACCGTATCCGGAATTTGAAAAGCTTTTATGAACGGTAAACACCGGTTCCAATATTGAATCAGCCTGAAAATACTTCCACCTGAACAGTTGTTTTCTGAAATAATCTTCCATTTCCCGCGCAAAGGAATCTTTACATAAAAGAGTAAGTTCATTATTAACATTTATTTGATTCCATGGTATTTCTTCTATCCATACAATAGGTCTGTCTTCGTTACATTCGTTTATTCTTCTTGCACGCTCTCTTCGTTCATTGTTTACATCTTTTGAAGCTTCATAGGCATATTTTATTGCCAGCTCCCTTAATATTTTTTTTCTTCTTGTGATACCAATTTCATTCACTCCTTTCGCTTGTATCAATGTTAATTATATATTCAACTATTTACCATACCACCATATTATATATATATTTATATGGAAAGTCAATAAATTTTAAATTAATTCACATAATAAAAATTAATAAAAAATTAATTGATTTTTTAGTTAAATGATAGTATAATTAATTTATAATACTTAATAAATATTATATTTCCCCTAAAGAAAGGACAAACCGATATGACAAAAAAAATATTTGCTTTGATGCTTGGTGTTATTATCGGAGCATCGCATTATACATACATATATGCACAGGATTTTTCATGCGGTGATAATGCAAAATACAGTTATGAAAACGGAGTGCTTACTGTTTACGGAACCGGAAAAATCAATGATTACAATAATGGTAATGACCGTCCATGGGATAGTTTTTTTAATGACGTTAATAAAATAGTCATAGATAACGGTATAACAGAAATAGGTGACTGGGCATTTTCTGATTTTAAAAATCTTAGTGAAATACAGTTTGGCAATACCTTGCAAACAATTGGAGAACGAGCTTTTTATAACTGCAGCTCAATAACCTACATATCCCTACCTGAAGGTATACAGACAATTGAGGACGGAGCTTTCAACAGTTGTACAAGCATGGTAAGAGTTGATTTGCCGGAATCGCTGACATCAATAGGTAATTCGTCATTTATGAATTTGCCTCAGCTCAGCGCAGTTGTAATTCCGTCCAATGTTAATTCCATAGGGAAGTGGGCTTTTTTCGGATGTTCTTCATTGACCGGTATATATTTTGAAGGTAAGGTTCCAAATGAAATTGGTACATACATGATTTCTGATATTAATGAAAATTATATGATTTTTGTTAATACACCGTATGCAGCGGAGTGGAGTGAAAAAAACATATTTGATCCCGAACATACATATTTATATAATACAGAGGATATAATTCCAATATATTTAAACAATCGAAGAATAAATTTTGACCAGCAGCCTATAATAAAAGATGGAAGAACACTTGTTCCCGTAAGAGCGATTTTTGAGGCAATGGGCGCTGTTGTCGGATGGGATGAAGAAACAAGGACTGTTGTTGCCGAACGTAATGGAATTATAATAAAAATAAGTATAGACAACACTGTTATGTATAAAAATGATATACCGATTACTATAGATGTACCCGCAGTAATTGAAAATTCAAGAACACTTGTACCTGCCCGGGCAATATCTGAGGCATTCGGCGCACAAGTAAGCTGGGATGAAGCATCACGAACGGTAAATATAACAATAGATGATTGATATTTGCTGTTTTATCGGGATATGTCATGATTTTATAAATAATCATGATATATCCTTTTATTTATTCTTATATATCTCATAAATGAAAAAATTGTCACTACATAAAATCGGCATAATACAAATTTTAAATGAAAAGATTAAGTAAAT
>CASFSH010000387.1 GCA_949297205.1 uncultured Bacillota bacterium
TAAAAGTTGGACAAAAGATTAAGAATAGCTTGTTGACGACTAAGATGAACGGGTGATGACACAAATCCTTCTGACTTATCATCCCGTGAAATACGTTCCGAAAGTTTATTCAAAAGAACCTCAAGCTTTGATATTGTGATGGGTTTAAGAACGTAGTGAACCACTTCTAAATCTATAGCTTTTTGGGCGTATTCAAAATAGTCGTATGCACTTAAAATGGCGCATTTTACATTAGGAAAATGAGTGCTGCAATATTCGCAGAGTTCTATTCCTGACATTTCCGGCAGTTGAATATCTGTAATTATTGCATCTATTTTGTTTGAATTAAGGTATTCAATGGCATCCATAGGATGAGTGAACGATGCGCTAACCTTAAAATCATCACGAATCCCGGATATAATTTTATTTAATTGGCGGAGAACTTGAATATCATCTTCAATTAATATAATTTTGAACATTGCCAGAAAATCCCTGCCTTTCAATAAAAAATTATTCCATAACATAGTAGGTACAAGAACCGGAAAAGCTCTTGCACCTTATAATATATAAAAATGTATTTTTTTGTTTTTAAATTGCAAAATTAATATAAAATAAAATATAATATACTACCGGAGCAGCAAAAAGTGTACTGTCAAATCGATCAAGAATTCCTCCGTGACCTGGAAGAATATTTCCATAGTCTTTTATTCCAAAATCTCGTTTAATAGCCGAAAGAGCCAAATCTCCGAATTGGGATATTACCGATGCAATTATAGATATTGCAGTAATGTATAGATAGTTGTGTTCATTAAATATGGAATATACAAAAATGGAATCAAGAATCCATACATATAACAAAGAACACAGAACGCATGCAATTATTCCGCCTACAGATCCTTCAATTGTCTTTTTTGGACTTAGATGAGGTGCTAATTTATGCTTACCTAATGTTCTCCCTGCAAAATATGCTCCGCTGTCGGTAATCCAAGCAAAAAGGAATGGCAGAAGAACTTCATAGGGTGAAAAATCATGTCTTATTTTTGCAATTGTAGATAAAAAACATGAAAATATAACTGTTGAAAACCCGAGCATATAAATTATCCAAACTTTTTCTTTACCATGCAGTATAACGGAAAGTATCAGATATATTGCAAATACAAGGAAAATTCCATACAGCAGATAATCAAAAATCATTCCGAGTATAATTAATAATGAGGATATAAGACCAATAATGGTTATCGGAATATTTTTGGTAACAGCCCTGTGTAATTCAAAAACTGCGCAAAGTGTAATTATGCCTATAGCGGTACAGAAGACAAAAGCAGGGGATGGAAGAATACAAAAAAATATTATAACGCCAATGCCAGAAGTCAGTAATCTTTTTGCCATATTTATACCCCTCCGAATCTTCTGTTACGATTTTGAAAGTCTATAATGGATTTGTGTAAGTCTTTTATGGTAAAATCAGGCCAAAGCTTATCACAAAACCATAGTTCGGAATATGCTGCCTGCCATAGAAGAAAATTACTTAATCTTTCTTCGCCGCTGGTTCGTATTATGAAATCGGGATCCGGCTGATCCTTTGTGTATAAATGCGACGAAATCATATCTGAATTTATCTCATCAATGTTAATAATGTTTTCAACAGCTTCTGAAGCTATTTGTTTTGCTGCACGGACAAGTTCTTCACGAGCTCCGTAGTTCAGTGCAATATTCATGGTAATACCAGTATTGTTTTTGGTAAATTCCTCTGTTTTTTTTATTTGATCCTGGAGTTGGGGAGATAGTTCTTCTCTCAGACCAATGGCTTTTATAATAACATTTTCCCCTGCAAGTGTCTTTTCTGAATCTTTCAAGTAATTCATAAGTAAATTCATAAGATAATCCACTTCATCTTTGGGGCGTTTCCAATTTTCAGTTGAAAAGGCATATACAGTAATATACTTAATACCCATTTTATTACATTCCGTAACAATTTTTTTCAATGTATCGGCTCCTGCAGAATGTCCGGCACTTCGTGGAAGACCTCTTTTTTTTGCCCATCGTCCATTACCGTCCATTATTACCCCTATGTGTGCAGGAAGTCGTGTATAGTCTATCATGTTATTAATTTTATTTTTTTTCAATCTAAACATAAACTACCTCATATATATAGTTCAAACAGAACGGCATCAAATCAATTCATAATTTATATTTTTTATAAAATATGTTTTATATATTAATAGGAAAATCAAAATGTTAGTAAATTTTGAAAACCCGACAATCTGCCGTGAATAAAAAGTATGGAAAAACTATAAAATAAAATTATCAGACAGACAATATTTCTTTTTCTTTAGAATCGGAAATGTTATCAATTTCTTTGATAAAGTTATCTGTCAGTGTTTGAATATCTTTTTCTATTGTTTTCATTTCATCTTCGGTTATTTCACCATTTTTCTTTTGTGTTTTGTAGTCTGTAATAGAATCTCTTCTGATATTTCTTATTTGAACTTTAGCTTCTTCGGAATATTTTTTTACGGTTTTAACAAGTTCTTTTCTTCTTTCTTCAGTCAGAGGAGGAAAGTTTAATCTTATAACTTTGCCATCGTTTTGAGGCGCAATTCCAAGATCTGATTTCAATATTGCTTTTTCTATTTCTTTTAAAACAGAAACATCCCATGGCTGAATAAGCAGACTTCTCGGATCAGGTGAAGAAATAGATCCTACCTGTGCAATTGGAGTCATTGTACCGTAATATTCAATTGCTATTTTGTCAAGAACTTGTGCATTGGCACGTCCTGCACGAATTGTTTTTAGTTCACTGTTGAGTTCGTCAACTCTTTTGTTCATTTTTGTTTCTACTTCCGGATATTTTCCCATGTTATTTTCCTCCTTAAAATTCAAATATTATTCTCTGATGCCTGATTTTGTTACTAATGTTCCGATACGTTCACCGCGTACTGCCCTTACAATATTGTGAGGATCATCAAGACCAAATACAAGGATAGGCATATTATTGTCTCTGCACATTGAAGCAGCAGTGGAATCCATTACGCCAAGTTCTTTTCCAAGTATATCATTAAATGACAAAGAATCAAACTTTTTTGCGTTAGGGTTAATGTTTGGGTCTGAGTCATATACTGCATCGACTTTCTTTGCCAATAAAATTATATCCGCTTCGATTTCAACAGCTCTTAAAGCTGCTGCGGTATCTGTTGACATAAAGGGACGACCTGTTCCGCAGCCGAATATTACGACTCTGCCTTTTTGTAAATGCCTTATTGCACGTCCTCTGATATATGGTTCTGCAATTTCCCTCATTTCGATACCGGTCTGTACTCTTGTATCAACACCACAGTTTTCAAGAGCGGAACATAAAGCCAGGGCGTTAATTGTTGTAGCAAGCATACCCATATGGTCTGCTCTTGTTCTGTCCATGTTCTGTCCGCTTCTGCCTCTCCAGAAGTTTCCGCCGCCTACTACTATGGATATTTCAACACCCATATCCGCCACTTCTTTTATGCTTTTTGAAATGGTTGCAAGCGTCTCTTCATCAAGACCAAATTTTTTGTTTCCCGCTAAAGCTTCACCGCTGACCTTTAAAAGAATTTTTTTGTATTTGGGTTCCATTATCAAGCCATTCCTTTCAGTTATTAAGATGGTTCATGCAGCAGATAAAAATAATCTGTTAAATTAAATATTTTCAGACAATATTAAATGTACAAAATAAATTTAATTGCAGCGACCTCTCTACATAATTGTTTAATATATTATACACAATAATTTAATAAAGGTCAAGAGTATTATAAAATTTTAGGAATTTTGCAGTATAAAAAGATAAGGCAGCAGAAAAGAAATATTATTAAAAATATGCCGTACTGATATTAAACAGATACGGCATAGATAATTAAATGTATTCAAATAAAGCAGCAGAATGGAGTTCACTATTATATTTGATTTTTTGCAGAGATTTTTTAAAAACGGTTTTTTCGTCCGTATTCAGATTACAAAACGGAAGAGGAGAATAACCGGCGTCAATACCCATAAATTCAAACATTGCACGAATAGATGAATTAATTCCGTATTTAAACATTTCTTCTAAGATTGCATTTGCCGTCATCAGTTCTCTTTGGGCAATATCGGTATTTCCGCTTTTTAAATGGTTTGAAGCACTGATATATAAATCGGGTATAACATTGTAGGTAGAACCGATTGCTGCATCTGCTCCGGAAATAAACCCG
>CASFSH010000388.1 GCA_949297205.1 uncultured Bacillota bacterium
TGCCTCTTCGGTAAAATACCTTTCGGCATAAAGCTCTCCGATATAGTCAGGCATGATATTCTGTACAGTAAGTAATGCACGCTCCTCCGGGGTGTAGCTTCCTGATACACCCATAAAGTCCTGATTAAATTTATCTGACGCATCTATAAATTCCTGATTAAACGCTCCGCCCCATCCTTGCAGCAGCGACAGTTTTGCAGCAGCTTTTAAAGTGTCAATATTATCATCATTGAAATACTCTGCATATGCTTTTGTAAGGCCGGTATCCCCGATAATAATATCATCTTCTGATTTAAGACCTGAATCAGCAAAAACCGTATCTATATCAACCTGCGGAAACATTTCCTTTATTTCATCCATGGTATATATGTTATATACTTTATCCACATTATTGGAATCAGCAGTATCAAGCATAGACTGTGCCAAAAGCTTTTCCATTTCAAAATACTGATTTGCTTTCTTTTCGGCACTTTCTTCCGTTTCTCCGCCAAGCATATACATTGTCTTAATATATTCTAAATAAGCACTTATCTGCTGCTGGGTTCCGTTTAAGTATGTGTCCTTTGGAAGTGTCGGAGAAGATACGGAGAAAACAAGCATATAGCTGTTGCTGTCCTTTAAGTCTACCGTTAAACCAAATCCCATAAACTGTGCAACAAACAAATCTTTTGAAACAGTGCTTTGTACTTTAATCAAATCATCAATATTTTGTGCATTGTCTATCAATTCAAGATATGGTTTAATAGGCTCTATGCCTTCTTTGTTTCTTGAATCCATATCGGCAACGCTTTGATAAAAGTCTGCAATTTTCTGTTCTTTTGTACCTTTTTCATACGTTTTTCCTATAATTTCAGAAAGAATAGCATTTACATCTTCTGTGCTCTTATCCTGCAAATCATACAGTGTTCCGCTCATAACACGCCCCGGTTTTATTTCAAGACTGTTCAAAGTGTCCTTGTTTACAGCGGCATAAAAATCATCTTTTAAATTTGTTCCGAACAAGGAATAAACACGTTCTATAAATAATTCCATCTGTTCCTTGGTCACGTTTTGGTCAGGCGAGAAAATACCTTCTGCCGTTCCGGCAACTATCCCTGCGTCAAACACATCACTAAGCTCAGTTTTTGCCCATTCAGGAATATCTGAAAAGCTTTCCGCCGGAAGTGCGACCATTTTATTATATCCTGTTGGTTCAGGAAGTTCACCAAATGCACGCTTTAACATCACAAGTGCCTCAGCACGGGTAACGCTCCAATCTTCATGAAGCTCGCCGTCATCATATCCCTTTATAATATCCTCTTTTACAACATCGGGATTATAATCATCTGCGGCAGTTAAAAGCATATTTGCGACTTCTCCCCTTGTTGCGTAATCTCCAGCCGGTGCATCCACTGTTAAAGCTGTTTCATCACTTAATAACTCTGAAGGAACATAACTGATTTTTAACTGCTCGTCCTCAGGAAGCGAGTTATACCACTCAAGCCAGTCTATTGTTTCCTGTGACAATTCCGAAATATTAAAGGTTTTGTCATGAAACTGTATTGTTTCTTCATCCTGTGCCAATACAGCCGGAATATTTGCAAGTAAAAGCCCGCAAAGTACGATCGAAATAATTTTTTTCTTCATTTTTATCTCTCCTGTTCTAAATATATTTATTTCTTTTTTACTGCCTTAACCTGAATGTTTTCGGTGCAAGGCGGTAAACCAATATACAAGCGATAATACAATATAAAACGCAGAATACAATGGTAAGCGTACCGAAAATGATGGTTGACATTCTTACTCGTATCATGTAATAGCAAACAAAATATGTTATAATTTTTACAAGTTGGTATGTACCGCTTTTCATTTCTGATGCGGCGTTATATGGCTGCATAAGATAATATATCGTTAAGTAGTGTACGGAGAAAAAGGCGCTCATACACATAATTGATACGATTACAACCGCATAATTCAGCGGATTGTCCGTTCCTCCTGTAATAAACAGCAAAAGCGCAAGCCCCACACCTATCACTAAAGCCGGTAATGCATTGATTTTCATAATTTCTCTTAATCGAATTGCAAATAATTTCAAAATCATTCCCGGCTGTTTATAAAACGGGTATGTCAAAAGGCTGTGGTCGCAGTTTACAAACAATGCCTGTGTAAAACCTGTTCCTCGGTTTATTATATACATAATAAACACAAAATACGGAAGCCAGTTTAAAACCATATTGTTTACTGCTTCCTTAAGTTCGGGAAACAGATAAGAGCCTATTACAACCCCAATGGTTAATACGATACAGACATATGTAATCATCTTTGACGCACTCCAAAGAAT
>CASFSH010000389.1 GCA_949297205.1 uncultured Bacillota bacterium
ATTAATCAGTTCTTCGCCGCTTTGAAATGCATCACATTCTATTTTTGTATAGGCCATCTCATATAAGCTATTTTCAATTATATTAATGTGTTCAGTATTATCATCACATATAGCAATATTCATAAATATGTTTCCTTCCTATAAATCAAATTTCTGTTAGTTTTAATTATAAATTTAATATATTCTTTTTGTTATTCAATATAAACTTTTATAATAGAAAATGTACAGATCTCTAAATAATTTTATGGTAAGCATATATTACAAATTACAACAAAAAACTTCCAAACATGGATATTATAACACAATAAATACATTTTAGGCAAGTAAAAATACAATATTCTTTTTTTATCAAAAATTTTTACCGATTTAAAAATTCACATTTTAATAATAAGTAATAAATAAAAAAAAAGCCATGCAAATGAGTGCTTTAAGCACTCATTTGCAACAGCTCATTTTTATAAAAACATATTAAATAACTAATAGTAATTTATGTTCAATTTACAGGACCTACAGGAGCATTATTTCCAATTTTACTCATTTCAATATTTTCAAATTCAGGTAAAACAGTAAATACCTCACTGTCTTCTCTTAATGTATAATCTCCTCCTGCATAATTTACAAATCCAGGATCTTTTGTAACAACATAATTATTATCACCCTTAATAAGTTCCGGAGCACCTCTTGTACTTGACTTATTAACTTCACCGTTTGTTTTGCTCAAGTCAAACTTAATATTTACAACAACATTGTTATCAAATATATTCGTAGCAACAGATTTATAATATTCATTTCTGAATGTAGCAAGTTCAGGATATTTTTCGGCAAAAATTGGAATTGCCGCATATTTTTCTGCAAGTTCAACTCTTTCTTTTTCGGTAGGATCATCCATATTCCATGTTGCTCCGGCAGAATATGTATCCCATCCTCTGAATGTTGAACTACAATCAACAAATATATTACCTGTTAATGTATTTCTGTTACCTTGTGCTGTTACAGCAATAACGTTATTTGCGCCGCTCGTTCCTATGTTTGCAAAAATATTATTATAAATCTGCAATCCATGACCATAGTTATCGGTTCTGATACCTGATACATTCAGTTGCTGTGTGTATTCTCCTACAGGGAATATGCCCATATTATAAATATAATTATTTCTTATAATATTTCCTCTCCATTGCGGCATATATTCATTTCTTGTATAGATAGCATCCATATCAAGACACTCTTTAACTGCGTCGTGGATCTTATTAAATTCAATTATATGATCATTTCCATGATAGTTAAAAATACAGTGCGGTGCATCATAAATATCGTTATTTGCAACATGAATTGCAACACCATGCATAGCAATAGCAGGAACATATGCTTTCTGTAAATATCCGACTCTATGAATATTATTATTAATAATTGTATTACCGCTCGGTGTAAGAGTTTCAAGATCTCCGCCTCTCAAGTAAAGGCCTGTTCCACCAATATTTTTTATATGGTTGTTTTCTATATGAACATTATCACCCTTAAACACCAATCCGCCTGAACCGAAATTAAAGATATTACAATTTGTGATATTTATTGAGTTTACACCTTTTCCTTCATCAACAAAACCATCCCAAATGTGTCCCGGGAAGACTTCTGCATCAGGGTATCTGTCAGGATCTCCCAAAAATACATTGCTTGTTTCTGTTCTCTTATCCCAATTAAATGAAGGGCCTTCAAGATTAATATTTTGACTGATTAAAAATTCCTTATAAGTAGGAATTTTATATCCTTCACTTGTACCAAGAATAGCATATCCTCTTCCGCCTTCAAGTGTAAGATTGCTTACTGTAACATATGATGTACCGTTAAAATTAAATACAGGTTTTTCAAGTGTTGATAAACCAATAGTATAATCACCTGTTGAGAAATCTGCCGGCGGATAGTAATAAAGTATTCCTTCATCTCTGTCTATATAATACTCACCCTCCGTATCAATTTCAGGCATAATATTTTCGCCATAGAACCAACCATTTGTATAATAAGTATTAATTCTTCCAGTTTCAATATATAATTTATTTGCAGTAGCATCTATTTTCGATACGGGATATGTATTGTTTTCATAATTTATTGAAATTGTACCTACAATATAAACGTCTTTTTCATCTTTCCATTTTGAAACTCTTGAATCGGTATATGTAAATGCCATATTAGGTGTATCAACATTTGCAGATGGAACTGACATTGATCCTTCATTGGGATATCTTGCCAATGTCTGATTTTCATCATTAACAATAAGTTCTGCCTGAGCATAACGTCCTGTATTAAAGTAATGGTATCCTCTGCTGCTCATTTCTCCGTAATCCGTAATTCCGTGTTCTTTAAGATCTACCATAAGCAATTTATCTTGTGCTGCTGTATCATATAATCTGCTTTTTGCTTCTTTACTTGCCGGTTCAAACCAACTCTTTTCAATCGGCATTTCACCCGATATTGTTACACTTTCACCTGGATATGAAGTATAAGTTATCGGGCTTCCCTCTTTACCTGAATCTGCTGTATTAAATTCCAGACCATCATACATATAATATGTACCTTCTCTTAGATAAACCGTAACTCCGCCTTCAGGAAGTGAATTAGATGCAATCATTTCTCTTACAGTGTCTTTTGCTTTTGATAAAGTAGCAAAAGGTGAATCTATTGTACCGGTGCCGCTGTCGTTACCATTTGTAGCTACATATATTGCAGCGGAAGCAAATTGAGTACCTGATCCATTTACATCTTCAGAACCGGAAATTTCAGGAAGCTTTATTCCACCGTTTCTGTCAATAAATCTAACCATTATTGCCGAAGCCTGGGCTCTTGTAAGATTCTCATTTGGTCTGAATGTACCGTCTTCATAACAAGTTATAATTTTTTCACCAACAGCAACAATAACATCATCTTTATATTCTTCGCTTATTTCAGCATAATCATATATTTTTGATTTTACTTCATATTCGTCCGCTGTTGTTGTATTACCCAAAGCGTTGGATACTATTCTTGCCATTGACAATCTTGAAAGAGGCAAATCATAATCATAAAAATCCGTTTCTTCTATCAATCCAAGTTCAATTGCTTTATTAATGTATTCCGAAGCCCAATATATGTCCCCGTTGGATAAATTATATCCCATTGAAACAACCATCATTTTTATAAAACCGGCAACACTTATTTTCTCATCAGGCTTAAATGTTCCGTCCTCGTATCCGGAAACCACACCATAACTGTCAAGTCGTGTAATAATTGATTTTGACCAATGATTTGCTATATCAGTGTATCCTTCATCTTTTTTCTTAGCAAAAGCTGTAGATTGTAAACATAAAGCAGCCGCAAGTATTACGGCAATCTTTTTTTTCATTGTATCAAGCTCCCTTCCTGTTTTGTTTTTCTCCATTCACTAATTTGTCTGTTAATTTCTTCTATTATTTTATCATCACCGGCTTTAATAAGCTTTTCAACAAATTCGTTATAAACCGATTCTGCATCTTCAGTAAAACCGGTATTTAATAATGGTGCATACTCTTCAACAACAGCATCAACTTGTTTTAATTCATCTTTTATAGGTGTAGTATCGAGTGTAAATCCCATAAGCTTTGACGGGACTGCTTCGTTATTTATTTTTTCAATAAAATCTTTTTTCAGCACCGGGCTGATATTATCACCATAAATTTCATATGCATTAAAAGTATTTCCTATTACCCATTTATATTGACCATATGCCGTATATTGAGTCGGAACACCGGAATAATCATATCCAAATGGAATAATTGTATCTTCAGTAACTTTTTTATAGTGTACATTTTCAATTCCATACACTAAAAGATTATATAAATCCTTACCTTTTTCTGTATTCATTAAATCAATTAATTGAATTGCCTTTTCAGGATTTTCACAATTTGAAGGAATTGCAACCGCTGTTGCAGCTGCAGCATATGGAATGTAGTGCGTATCGCAAAATGGAATAGTTACATAAGGTTCAATTCCCATTTCTTCTGCTGATTCAATTTCTGATTCAGTCGGAAAATATCCCTGTCCAATTAAATAACCACCTGAACTTTTTATTTCAAAATTAATTTCTTCCTGTGCATTATTGGAATTTGCATAGTTTGGCTTTATATATCCTTTTTTATACCAATCAGAATAAACCTGTGTAAACAATTTATATTCTGGCGTACGATAATAATTAATAGTAGAATAATCGTCTCCGGATTCCTCAATTTTATAAGGATTTCTTACCCATTCATATCCTTTTTCAGCATTATTGGCAAATCCCATTACACCGTATTTTAAATCACCGTTATCATCTAACAATTTTATATATTTTTCCGCTTCATTCCAACATTGAATATCCATTTTGTCATGTGATGCAAAAAAATCAGCTATTTTATCAAGGTCTATAATATCATTATATTTTTGATATATATCAAGACGTATGTCAAAACTTGGAACCCAGGAAACCATTTGCTGCATGCACGGTATACTGTAAAGTTCTCCGTCAACCATTTGTTTTTGAAGCATATTTTCGGGTATTTCCTTTTTTAAATCAGGTGCATATTCATCTATTAGATCATCTAACGGTAAAAACATTCCTTTCTTTACCTCTGTTACATAATCAAGGCTCCAACCACACCAAACAATATCCATTTTTTCCTGAGATACACTTTTAAGCTTCCATTTTTCGCTGTAATCAGCAGTTGAATAACATTCAAATTCCACAACAACACCCGGCATATATTTTTGTAATTCTTCATTAAATTTTTTCCAGACTTTTGCAGAATCTTTTTGTTCTTCCAATCCACCGGTTACCCATTTTAATACTATTTGATTATCCGCAGGATCTGCGGCCTGCGTATTATCAAAAACGCAGCCGCACATTCCGCAAATTAATGCCAACGACATTACACATATAGTTATCCTTTTACCTACCATATGCATTTCCTTTCCTTTATGTCTTGTCTTATTATCTGAAAATAAATGTTGCTTTAACTGACCACCAGAAAGAATTAATCAACAATGTATCTCCTTCACGAATATCAGCTGTTGTAGAATAATCGGCTTTTCCTGTTTTAGAATCATATTTGTAAACAGATCCGCCAATATTCATTGTCTGCCATACTTCACGATTATCTCTGTTTATATAATATACAATTGCACGTGAACCGCTATCACTTACTGACAAAACCTTACAAACCATGTTTCCGCTTTCGGCAATGTGATCTCCGTCAATTCTGACATCTCCAATATCATCAACATGGATAAGTACCATTACTTTATCCACATATCCATCGGTAACCGTATATTGTATAACGTCACCGCGCTTTAAATCATCAACCGTTAAATCATCATAATCAACACTATTTGTCCATACGCTTACATCAGGTTGAATAAAAGATACATTGTCTTTTAATGTAACGCTTGAACCACTTACAAAGTTGATTTGTGTACAAGGCTGGTCATCTTCGTTAATTGTCTGCGTTACACTATCAATCATCTGTGGTGTCATATAATCTCCAGAATTTGCAGAATCTCCGGACATCATGGCACCGATAATTCCTCCGTTACCAACGTCGTATATCTTAACATTCCCTTTTACGCCAACATCGGTTGAGGCAAGCTTCGTCACTATTTTATATCCCTCTTCATCGTCTTTATCTGTCGGTATAGTAAAGTATACCGTATGATCCGGTTCAAAATAAAATGGTCTGTGTTCGGCAAAGTTTTTATAAAATCTTATGCTTGTAGCAGTTGCATTTAAAACAAATTCGTCAGCATCTGCAACATAATATTTCTCTGCTGTTTTATCCTTTGCGGTTTTTAGTTTTGTTACTGTTCCTTCAGAATTCATATCATATATAATTATCTGTTCCGGATCAATAAGATCAGGGATAATTTCTCCCTTAACTTTTTCGTCATTTAAAGTAACCTTATCCTTTAAAGGCGCCCTTACCATTTCACCTGCTGAAGTAAACATCTTTACATATGATATTTCTTCTTCGGGATCAAACCATGTTCTTACAAGATATGCATATTTTTTACCTGTTGTCATTATAGAGTAATATGCAATTTCTCCATAGTTGTTCAATCTTACTGTATATGAATTAGTGTTTGTGGGATATGCAAAACCATATTCATATTCATTTGTTTCTTCATTAAAAGTTTTATTGTCTTCTATATAGTTAATTAAAGATTGAGAAAGCTTGTATTCTTCGCCTGAATCAAATTGAATAACAAAATCATCATCAGGACGTGAAATAGAAGTAACCATACCCTCAACACTGTTATTAACTATATATATATTCATAAGTTTTGTGCCTGTTGTATTTTTGCTTTCAAGAATATTCAATACGCTATTTTTTGTAATAGCTGTAAAATCTGTTTCTGATCCGTCCATATAAAATTTATATACTGTACTTTGATCAGAAAAATCCAATATTTTACTGCTAAATTGTGTTGTAACCTGCTCGTCGGTTGATATTACACCTTTAACAGGATATTCTGTAAATTCTTTAATTACAACAACTTCAGCACGGCCGTCATTGTTATTATCAATTAATTTTATATTACCTGAAATTGGATTTAAATTCTCATCTGTAATTAAAAGATCTTTTTTGCCGTTATAAATAAATACAGCATCACTGTTAATTTTAAAGTTTGTTGTTTTAGTACTGTCTGAATTTGCGTAGTATTCTATATTTTCTAAAGAAGCATCCTCAATATTGTCAGATTCAATAACTACATACTTGTTTCTGTATTCCTGGGCATATAAAACAGTATATTCTCCGTCATTTTCTCTGTAATATATTTCGGTATTCATTCCGATAAAATCAGATAAATCAACATCCCCGGTGTTAAAATCAACATTGCCGATATAAGCTTTATTTTCTCCGTATTCAATAGTTTCAGATTTAATGCTTGTATATTCATATCCTTCAACTATGCCGGTGTATTTGCCCATATCAAGATATTTTGACATTATTGTTGTTGTTTCATCTTTTTTCAGAACATAACCACCGCTTGTAAGTTCCATAGAAATAACATTTGCTTCAAGTGCATTTTTGATCATTATTGCAAGGTTTCCGGTATCAATAACACTTGAATACCCTGTCTTTACGCCTTTAAATAATCCTGCATCATTAGAAGCAGTTAGGTAACCCACAAAATAACCACCGTTTACTTCTGCAATTTCACGATAGCCTAACAATGAAACCAAAATTTTTGCAGCTTCCTGACATGTAAGTTCACTGTCAGGCTTAAAAGATGCGTCATCATGTCCGATCATAATTCCGTTATCATATAGATAATTAACAACCGGAGCACATTCGTGATCTACAGGCACATCAATATATACCTGTTTAGACGGAGCAGGTATTGTTTCTTCATCTACTCCCATCATTCTAACTACAATATCAGCAAATTCTGCTCTTGTAATACTGTTCTCTATCACATTACTGTCATATATGCCTATTCCATCAAGCATATTGGCTTCGCTCTGACCTACAGCCATTTCATCTGCAGCGTAAGCCATTGTGAAAGAACTAAAAATGATTGAAACTGCTATTATTAAATTAATAAATCTTTTCAAATGAGATGACCCCCTTACTTAAGCGTTAATCTTATCGAATAATCTCTTTAACATTACAACTGCCTGAGCTCTTGTTGCATTTTGTTTAGGAGCAAATTCGGTTTCCGTAATTCCGTTTATAAATCCTTCATTTGTTGCTTCAACTATATAATCATATGCCCAAGCGCTAATATTTTCAATATCAGAATAATATAAAGGTCCACCTACTTCCATAGTAATATTCATTTTAGCGTTATATGCAGAAACTATTACCTTTGCAATTTCTTCTCTTGTAATATAATCATTTGGTCTGAACAATCCGTCATATCCGGATATATACCCTTCATTGCTTGCTGCCTGAACAAATCCTGAATACCAGTCTTCAGCCATAATATCATAGTATGTATTTGCATACTCTACCTCAGCAAGACCCATGGTCTTTACAATTAATTTTGTAAATTCAGCTCTGGTAATATTTGCCTCCGGATTAAACGTTTCATCATCAACACCGTTAACTATTCCATTATTCGCCATAAATTCAATATCATCTTTTGCCCAATGATGTGACAAATCCTTGAATATCAAATTATATTCATAAACTTTGTCATCATTATTCACAACTTCGGAAGTGTTTGGAATAGTAGTATTGCCGCCTGTTGAAGGAGGTGTGAAGCTTCCTCCCGATCCTCCGCCGGATGTTCCTCCTGATCCGCCCGAACCGCCTCCTGATGATGAAGGTTTGATATTATCAATTCTTTCTTCGAGTCTATCCTTCAGCGGAATGTCAAAAAAGTCATCTAAAGCATCTTTTGCGGCATTTATGTCCGATGTCTTCTTCGAATATTCAGCTGCCGTAATCTTTTCCATTACAGCCTTATATTCGGGTGTAATATCATATACTTTAATATCATCTATATACCAATCACCGGTTGCTGAAAAAGTAATTTCTTCTGATTCAATTTCTTTCGAATATAAATATGATTCAACAATTCTTTCATATTCATCATTTGATTTCACGCTTGTGAGTTTTCCTGCAACATTGGTTGAAAGAGTAACCGATCCATCCGCTTTTACATATGCTTCAAATACATACATAGAATCTTTTTCTGTTGAAACAGCAAATGTAAAATCGTTGCCGGCAGGTTTGAATGCATATTTTCCTCCATGAACATTATCTTGGACAATTTCACCGTTTAATCCTTCGGCATTATTATCTTCAAAGTCACCTACTGACGCAAAATTATCATCTTTTAATACAGTTACCTTAATAGTTTTTGTATTTGTAATATCA
>CASFSH010000390.1 GCA_949297205.1 uncultured Bacillota bacterium
TATTTTGGGAGCAAAATATTTATTCACGGTGCAAGGTTTTTTGCAAAAATGCACAGAACCCTTGCACCTAAACAATTCTGAAACGCTTGTAAGCCGCTATGCGGCTGCGTTTCATAATTGTTCAGCAGTCATTAAATAAAAATGCAGGAATCCCAAACCTAAGTTTAAAATTCCTGCATTATTATTATATCTTTATCACTTATTTGATTTTAAGTATTTTACCTGCTTTTACACAATGAACTTTTACCTCTCCCCACACACCTAAACTAAACCATACGTCTGTTGATGTAGGGTTATATACCATAGACTGGTCAGTGGAAAATTGCAGTGCCTCATATGCTTTGGTATAATCATATATATCTATATTGGTCGCATACCATATATCTTCATGACCGCCCATCTTTTCAGCAAATTTTTCAATGATTCCCCAGTTGTTATTTTCAACACATCTGTCAAATTCATAACTATGTCCCCATAAATAGAACATTTGCGGAAGTTCTGGCTGTAAATTCAAAAAGCTATCACATAACTCAAAAAGTGTTTTATCCGAGTGATGACAGGTGGGTTCAAGCCTTAACCATTCTTTCGGCATATCAAATTTGTGGGAAGAAATTACTGTTCTCGAGTATGCAATCCCGCAAACCTTTAAACAATCAACCAATCTGTCATTAAATGTCCCGAAGGGATATGCCATTCCTCTTACAATTCTTCCTGTAAGCTGTTCAATATTTTTCCTGTCCTGTATAATTTCATTTGCCATCAGATTATTATGCAATAAATCATCATATGCATGGTCAAGTCCGTGTACGGCAACCTCATGAGAAGAATTTTTAAACAGCTTTTCTGTTTCCTGTGCACTCATTCTGCCGCTTTTTCCTTCAAAATCAGACTTTTCCTCAAAGCATCCGCTGTTTATGTTAAAGGTTGCCTTAATTGCGTGTTTGTCAAGAATTTCAATCAGGCGTCTGTCCTGTCTTACTCCATCATCATAGCTTAGGGTAAGTGCTTTTAATTTTCCCTCCGGGAATCGCATTATAAGTATCATTTTTTATTCCTTTCATTTTTAGTTACCATTATTAAATAATTTTAAAATATTTTTTAATCCAAACTACCTGTTTTATTTTTCTGTAACCAAAACATAATCATTTAATGGATTCATTGTGTTATTCTGCCAGAAAAAGGCTTTCATTTCGCTTACATTTCCAACAGCCTCAACCGCAGCACCGTTTATCTGTGCATTAAGGTTCTTTGCAAGTATATTTCCCTGTGTTTTTGACACATTGACAAGTTTTCCGTTTTCATCATACAATGCCGTATATGTATCAAATTCTATATCATCATCTCCTATGTTTGCCGCATCAAATTTCGGCATTGCAACAGATGATGTAACTTTTCCCATTTTTTCCACTCTGTTATTATCCTCTGATACCATAAATCCGTAAATTTTTGTGGAGTAAGCTGTATTTAAACTGTCTATTGTTATTATTGCTGTGTGATTTGTATTACTGAGTCCTGTAACAACCGTAGTAAACTGTGACTGCCATGACGCATACGGCGAGGACGGTATAACACTATACACTTTTCCGTCAATATCAATATTAAACTTTGTAGTATTCTCAACATTTTGATTAAGCCAGGTAAAACCAAACAATGTTCCTGTAAATTCAACCGTCATCTGAGCATTATTATCGGAATATGTTATCATAGGAACATTTGTCCAATCTCCTACATACGCCCCCGACGTCAGATTAAATCCGTTATATGTTACACAATCCTCATCAGGAGTTATAAGCGTATAGGTGCTGTATGAATCCTTATCATATTTTGCAGGCATTACATATTGCGTTATCATTTCAGGCTGTACATTGTTTAACATATTCTCTATTGATGAATTGATACATTCTGCATATGCTGTATATCCTCCTGTTGTGGGATGTACCGTATCATTGGATAGATATGCATATTTTTTTGCTTCCTCTGTATTATGTGAAATACTTCCGCTGTCGCCTACCTCAATCAATTCTCCCGAATAAATTTTTTCAAATAAATACTTTCCTGCATTTATTATTGCCAATCCGTAATAATCCGCAAGTCTTTCATGACTTTCCACTATATATGATTTAAAATAGGTATTTTCCAGATCATCCGAATCCTGTATCGGTTTTGTTGTTAAATCCACCAATATAATTTCGGCATATGGATTTTGATAGAGTATCTGCCGTATTATACCTTCCATATTCCTTATATGTGTCGTTTCATTTTGATTGGAATCATTTACGGCTGTATCAATAAATACAACATCCGGGTTTTCATCCATTACCATTTTCTGTATTCTGTATAGATGCTGATCGGATCCTACTCCTCCTATACTGCACATACGAAAATTAAAGTTTACATCCGGATAGTTTTCTCGGAACCACTGCATATTCTGTACCCTCCAGCAATTTGCGGAATCTCCCGAACCAAAAGTCAGCGATCCTCCCACATATGCTACCGAAACAGTTTCTTTATTATTTAATTTATATGCAAGATTTGATAATGTACCGTTTTGCAATGTTACTCCCTGTAATTTTCCTACTTCATACCCGTCTTCATCAACGCTTTTGGCACTCTTCACATAAAAATCTTTTCCTTCAACTGCTGTTATTCCATTATCTTCAAGTACAGCATTATACGCTGCATACACTGCGGCATAATCGGATTTTATTCCGAAACGTCTTGCAACCAGTTCATCTGCAAATACTGCAGCATTTATAATTTCCTGATTTGTTGCATTATCCAAATCAATGCTGTTTATATAATCACTTATTTCGTCATTTGTAAGAGTTTTTTCTGTTATTGCAAATATTCTGTATTGATAATTGTCTTCTGCATTTGCATTTTCAAAGGTATATGATTTTACTTTTTTAAACGGATCAAGCTCCATTGAATATACAGGCAGACCACAAGTCTGATTGCCGTCTTTATCTTTTACTGTTAAAAATTCATCATCTTCGTTAACTTTATCCGCATCAAGCTGATTCCAGTTCCCGAACAAATAACCTGCAAGGTCCGGATATCTTTTTTCTTTTTGAATAGTCGAGTCTGCTGCCCAGTAATACCCTGATATTGAATAATTCTTTGTTACTTTTGTACCGTCTGTATAGTTTACAGTTATAATAGGAGAACAAGCCGCACCGTTACTTGCCATCAGAAAATATGCACGTTCTGAACGCTGACCTACAGAATCTATTTTCACGCTTTTGTATTCATCACTTCCTGTAACCACAACATTATCCAAGACTCCGCCGTTTAGCTTGTCAGCCGAAACATCAAATTTTACCATTTCTCCCGTTGTATTAAAAGAATATTCACCTGTTTCATCATTATATGTATAATCTCTTATTTCGCAATTGAAATATCCGTTTGAATATGCTGCCTGACTTGCCCAATCTACGGTATATGTGGATGAATACCATGTATCAGGATCTACCTTATCTCCTATTTTAGCAAAGGAATCAGAGGTTAAATATTTATCAATATCAAGATAATACTCACTCATGCTTTTTATCTTCATATCCTCTATCATCTGAACAAACGTATCCCATGTAAATACATTTCCCGCATAGTTTTCTATTCTTTCATTAATTACCGCCTGATTAAAATCATTCTCAGTATATCCGAGCATTGGACTGTACTGTTCTATCTTTGTTTTCAGTTCTTCTGCTGTTGCGGCAGAATTTACATCATTGAGCAGTGCGTTTATATCATATTCTATTTCAAGAGTGGTATTTTCTGCCCAGTTTTCATGTCCGTTTGCATAATAATCCGAGTTATTTCCTTTTCCCCAGATTCCAAAGGTTTTTGATGCACCGTAAATTACTTCCAGATAGGAAATATTGTTATCATTTTTTGTATCTATTAACCCATCTTTTACAGTATCGGTAATATCATATGTAACATCATAAACGCTTTGTGTTGTCGTTGCATTAGATATTCCGAATGTTGACGGCATTATCGGATCTATTAGTACAGGAGTTGAAAGTACATTATAAAAAAGCTTGTTATTCCATGTTTTTATTAAGTTATCAACATATTCAACCTCTCCGCCAACGGCTTTTGTGCTTTTGTCGCTTTCTGTTATAAGATAATATTCTCCGTCAGCAGGCAGTTCGGTATTTTGTATATTATAATATATACTCATGCCCATAATCGCTTCCTGTACCGATTCCTCGCCTGTTTCTTCATTTTTTACGGTTTTAAGCTTTAACGGCAGTTTAGGAATATTAATCTTTACCGATCGTATCGCATCCGGCGCCGCAATCTCGTACTGCGAAAAATAATCGTCCTGATCATTTCTTAATTTATACGGCATGGTATTGACAGCAACCTCATTTCTTGCGGAATGCGAATATTGTCCGCCGTATCTGATAACATAATTTTTAGGATAATATGTAACGGTTATTATGTCATTGGTTTCTGCTTTTACCGGGAACACAAAACCTGTTAAAATCATCGTTCCCGCAATTGTCAATGATAACATTTTTTTACTCATAGTTTTTTCTCCTTTTTTTGTATTTTGAAATTCTCATAAAAAAACTCAATAATGTCATAGATACAACCGAAATATTTCTATTAACAATTTACTCTTTAAAAGTTGTGGTTATCTCAGCAAGTTTTTTATCGTTAACAGAAAGCTTTATTATTTAAAAAAATTATATCATTTCATTTGTATTTTTTCAAGTATTTATTTTATATTTTACAGCTGAAAACTTAAATATTTTTTAACTGTTGCAGTTTCTCTGCTCCTATCTCCTTTTTAAATATCCGACAATAAAAATCTCCAAAGCCAAAATTTGAAACGCTTAAATATAAAACAAACTGATTCCTTTTAAAAGGTTTCATGTTAATTGTATTATCCCTAACCTGTTGACAAAAAACCGCAAAAAAAGAGAGACTATAAGCCTCTCTTTTAAATTTATATTACCATTCAAAAATGATTTTATCAGCTGTATCAACACCTGCTGCTGTAAGAGCATCTTCCATTTCAGTTGTCATGCTGATAGGATCGCTTGATGCGATAACATCATTAACTTCAATCATTTCTATATTTGCCATTGGCTTTTCATAAATTTTCATAATTACT
>CASFSH010000391.1 GCA_949297205.1 uncultured Bacillota bacterium
AAATTCTATCATGTCATTTAGTCCGTCTGAAGCAATTTTTTTAGCACAGCTGATTTCAGACTTAACTTTTTTCATAATAATTTGTATTATATCTGTATTATGATCACAATTTAATAATTTATCTTTCTGCATATCAAGCCATAAATCAGGATCGGGCAATGACCGTGTAAAATTATAAATATACAGAATTATTTCGGACAGTTTAGAGTCATCTCTGTTATCCGCATACAAATTAAGTAATTTTGTAAATTCATTATTATCATAATATTCTTCAAAAAGCTCATCAATTGTTTCGTCTTTCATCATTGCACATTCGGCACTGTCAACAATGGAAAAATCCGGATCAATATTCAACAAATGAAAATATGATTTAACGGTTTTCAGGCAAAAAGCATCTATGGTTGTTATATCCGCTCCGTAAATAAGATTCATTTGTTTTTTCAAACGTGCCGCACCGGCAACATCTTTATCTTCCAAAGCCATAACATATCTTTCCGTAAGTGCTTCCGATATTCTTTGCTGCATTTCTTTTGCCGCGGCATTTGTAAATGTCACTACAAGAAGTTCGTCCGCATTGCAGTAATCCGGCGAATCTTCTTCACAGCACAGTTTCTGTATTATTCTCTCAACAAGAACTGCTGTTTTACCCGAACCGGCAGCAGCATTTACCAGTATATTCGAACTCTTTGTTTTTTCTTTATCACGCCATTTTGCATAAATTGCTTTAAGCTGATCTTCAGTCCATTTACGAGCCATGAATTATCCATGTCCTTTCGATTATTTCAGTTTGTCCGCACTTTTTTTAAATAATATAAATCGTTGAAATATAAAGTTAAGCACTGTCGTTATGGGCACAGTAATTAATTTTTTTATCATATTGCTTTCAACGAATCCCGAAAGGGCTATAAGAGACAATGTTGATATCACAAGTACCGACGTATTCCCTATAAGAAATTTTATATATTTGACAAAACTGTATTTTTCTTCTTTATATACACCCTTTGAATTCATCAGATAACTGTTTGTTGCGGCAATGAGATAAGCAAAAACATTTGATACAATTTCATTTATCTTTAATATTTCACAAAGAACAAAAAACACACCTGCATCAATTACGGTATTTATTACACCGACACAGCCAAATTTTACAAACATTATTAAATTTGCTTTGTTAAACAGCTTTTTCATATTTCAATCCTTTTTTAATTATGTATTCTTTTTACAATTTTCTTTATTTTAAACATATCAAATATCATCTTTATTCCGTCCGATATAAGACCTACATTGGAGTTTATGGAATTATTTTCCATAACCACAGGCAGCTGTGTAATCTGTATTCCGGCAGCTTTGGCTTTTGCCAATATTTCCAGGTCAAATCCGAAGCCATATATTTCAAGATCTCTAAAAAGCATTTTTGCGGTTTTTTCACGGTAACCTTTAAACCCGCATTGTGTATCGCTTATATTAAGTCCGAGAATAAGCTGCACACACTTTGAAAAAAGCCTGCTTGATATATTTCTTTTTATTCCGTAACTTTCATTTATATTTTTATCCTGTCGTCTTGTACCTATTACAATTTCACTGCTGTCAAGTGCATTGGAAAATTCCTGAAGATGTTTCAGCCCGTACGCCAAATCGGAATCGGTAAATATAATTTTATCTCCGTTTGCTGCCATTACTCCCTCACGTAATGCACCGCCTTTTCCTCTGTTTTTTTCATATCCCGTAATAATTATGTCAGAGCAAGCGTATTTGGACAATACTTTTTTAGTATTGTCCAGGCTGCCGTCATCAACTGCAATGAGTTCAAACGACATATTATTTTCTTCTTTATATTTTTTTATTTTTCTTATCGTTTCATCAGCTGTTTGTTCACAATTATAAAACGGTATAATCAATGAAATCATACATAAACCCCAATTTCTTTTATATTAGTCAAATTCAATATCAAACAATACTTTAAATCCGTTCTCGTCAAGATAGGTATGTGAATTGAAAAAATTTCCGTATTTAAAATCTTCCAGAATATAATCATATGCATTATAAATATTTTCACCCACGCAAAACAAACCGTTTTCCTTATCAAACTCCGCTACAATATCGTTAATGCTTATCAATGAAAGTTTATTTTCCTTATTGTAACTTATTTCTCCGTCATAAGCCTCAACAACGTCTCTCAAAGGATAGTATGATTTTCCGTCTTTATTATATATAGGATTTTCGCAAAATTCACCGTTACAATATAGATCCTCGAAATCCGAACCTTTTAAATGTATCCGTGAATCCTCAGGCACGTTATATATTCTTCTGTAGTTTTCTTCATAAAAACTGTCGGCAAAAAATTGATTGTATGCATAATCACAATTCAAATCAACATTATAGTACATATCCGAATTTTTGCTCTTTACAGATGCAATATTGTCATTTATTATTGTTCTGTTTGAAATATAGCCGGATAATTTAGGATAAAATGAAATAATTGTTATGACAAACAGAACCATCAATATTATATTTTTGGTTAAAATACTTCTGTCTTTTATAATATCACATAAAACAGACGCAATTATACATATCATAATTAAAATTGCAGGCATAAAATTTCTGTAACCGAAGCTTGAAGTAAATGCCATCATGGCAATTGACAGCAATGCGGACAAATACAATGCACAATAACCCCGTTTTTTATTTCTCAGCAGACCCGATATTGCTGTAACAACAGCACATATCACATAAATCCATCCTGCTATGGAACATACTCCCAATAGAGACAAAATAACCGTTACTGCACAAAGGGCACACAATAATCTTAAATTCTGTATTCTTTTTATTTCAGTACTTACGGCAAGTAAAATCAATGAAACAATAAATACCCATAATATACCCGTTTCACCGAATGACATATGATACAGTTCACTGAAACTGTCAAACAGATTCATTCTTTGCCCCGATTCAGCTCCCATTCTTACCGATGTTCCCGGTGATAAAACAACAGTAAGAAATCCCGCTGTCAGACAAACAAAATAAAGAATATTCGTTTTGGTTATTTTTTTTATTAACTCTTTGTCAAAGAGAAGATAAAAAATTGATGCGGATATAATTATAACAGAACACTGTTCGGTTGTTTGTCCGCATAAAAAGAAAAATATCATATATAAAACATTAGGTTTATCGTTTCCTATAAGCTTTACAAAAGCATAAAAACCCGATACGGCAAAAATAACAGGGAAAATGTAATTTGCAGCACCTGACATCCACAGCATTGCTTCCCTCATTACTTTTACGGATACAATCATTACTCCCATACAGCAAAAGGCAAAAAACATTTCGGCATTTTTGTCTGTTTTATTGTTCCTGTAAAAAACATAAAACACTCCTGTAAGCATTGCCGGGAGAACAACAAAAAACAGCTTGTCCTTAAATATCAGAATAAGCTCCAAAACAAAATGTATAAATGCCCTTCCGTTCATTTGCGTATAATGCTCATAGGTTTTTTCAAAAAAGCCGCCTATTCCGTCATAAAAATATACTGCGTAAATAAAGTCATCACCGTACAAGGTTGTCATACCGCAGATTATTACAGTGAGCAAAAAACATATGTAAAGAACGGGTTTGGTTAATTCAACTTTTTTCAGCATATATGTCACCCAAATATACAATACTTTCTTATACTTTACCACATTTTATAAAAAAAATCAACAAAAGATAACAAAACGTAATATTTAATTATCATAAAGACCAGTTTACCATTATAATAATTCAAATCGGAGCAGTGCTCCTGCTTATCTTACGCGAATCTTTGAATTGTGACAAATTGAAACCCGAAAAAAATTACTAACCCCTCTCCGTTCCAGCAGTATATTATAAACTCCGCCGAGATTTCAAAACAAAACCGGCTGCCCTGTAAAGTGCGGTTATCTGTGATAAGATTACAATAATGAAATTTTATGTATTATTTGAAAAGCTTGACTAAAAATAGATATTGTAATATAATTATAAATACCAAATTCAAATGCATTATTTTAATATATACAAAAACGGAAGGAATTGAAAATATGTACGATTTTATAAGAGCGGCCGCCGTTGTTCCCGACATGATTGTAGCCGACGTTTCACATAACACTTCACAAATATTAAAAAAATCCGATGAACCGGAGCTTTCCAACGCGGATATTATTGTTTTTCCCGAACTTTGTCTTACGGGATACACCTGCGGAGATTTGTTTTTTCAGCAAAAACTCCAGACCTCTGTTCTTCTGGCAATAAAAGAAATAACACTTCACGAACAAAATAAATCAAGAATACTTGTAATTGGTGCACCGATTGTTATACTCGGTCAGCTATATAACTGTGCGGTAGTAATTTCCGGCGGGAAAATATTCGGTATTGTTCCCAAAACTTTTTTGCCGGTATATAACGAATACTATGAAAAACGGTGGTTTTCCTCATCTGCCGACCTCAATGTAAAAAGTATTTCTTCAAAAGTTTTCTTCCTTGATGATGACTATGAGATAAATACAGGGAGAGATCTTATATTTAATATAAATTCTCAGATAACATTCGGAATAGAAATATGCGAGGACTTATGGACGCCTATACCTCCCTCCGGTTTTCTTTCGGTAAACGGTGCGGAATTAATCCTTAATCTCTCCGCAAGCAATGAAACAATTTCAAAACATTCATACCGCCGGGATCTTATAAGAATGCAGTCGGCAGGAAATATTTGCGCATATTTGTATACCTCATCGGGAGCATTTGAATCCTCAACCGATCTTGTTTTTTCCGGACATTCCGTTTTTGCGGAAAACGGAACGGTGCTTGCCGAAAACAGTGAATTAATCGACAGCGACTATATACTTGTTCATGACTTTGATATAGGCAAAATAAAAGCCGACAGAATGAAAAACAAAAGCTTTAAAGATACAAAAACCGTTTATGCACTAAATCAAGAGATAAGGTTCATTAATATTAACATAGATAATATAAAAGGCGACGGATCACTGTATTCCATTCCCAAACATCCATTTGTTCCGTCAGCCAAAACAGACAGAATAGACCGATGTATGGATATATTTAAAATGCAGGTAGGCGGTTTATGCAAGCGTATAAAGACAACAGGCTGCAAAATGGTAGTAGGCGTTTCGGGAGGACTTGATTCAACCCTTGCACTTCTCGTTGCTGCACAGACCGCAAAAAAGCTTAACTTACCGTCAACCGATGTTTATGGTATAACCATGCCCTGTTTCGGGACTTCCGGAAGAACATATAACAATTCTTTACTTCTTATGAAAGCTCTGGGTATAAGCTGTGAAGAAATAAATATAAAAGACGCCGTTTCCCGTCATTTTTCCGATATAGGTCATGATGGTAAAACGCTCGACCTGACATTTGAAAACTCTCAGGCAAGAGAAAGAACTCAGGTTCTTATGGATTATGCCGGAAAAGTAGGCGGACTTGTTGTGGGTACCGGAGATTTAAGTGAGCTTGCACTTGGCTGGTGCACCTACAATGCCGACCATATGTCAATGTACGGAGTAAATGCGGGGATTCCGAAAACTCTTGTAAAATGGATGATTGAAAGTATTGTTGAATATAATATTTTCCCCAACGCAACCGATGTTTTGAAAGATATTATTGATACGCCAATCAGTCCCGAATTACTCCCTCCCGACAGCAGAGGGAATATTTCCCAGGAAACAGAAGATATTATCGGACCTTATGAACTGCATGACTTTTTCTTATATTATGTTTTACGTTTCGGTTTTGAACCTTCAAAAATATATATGCTTGCCAAAACCGCTTTTAAAAACGAATATTCAAATGATTTTATCTTAAAATGGCTTAAAAATTTTTACAGAAGATTTTTCACACAGCAATTTAAACGAAGCTGTCTTCCCGACGGTGTTAAAATCGGAAGTGTATGCCTTTCACCGCGCGGAGACTGGAGAATGCCATCTGACGCCTCCGGTCGAATATGGCTTGATGAAGTTGAAAATTTAAAATAATATGTAAAAAAAGTGCTGTATCAAAATACAATAAGAAAGAGGTATGTCAGATTAGTAGTATTGGTTATATAATAACAAAATACGAAAAGGAGAGATCGTAAAGGTGCCTCCCGATAAGAAAACATCGTGAGGCAAGAGAGAAACGGTATAGCTTCGGCTATGCCGTTTTTCTCATTCTTGCCTTGATGAAGTGACTTTGGATACTTCCAGGGCTCCAATGCCCTTATAGTAGATGTCA
>CASFSH010000392.1 GCA_949297205.1 uncultured Bacillota bacterium
GTGGTTATTCGTTATACCGCTGCCGGATCAGGCGTTGATACGAGGGCTGATGCTAAATTTACAATTTCCGGAATAGAGCAAATTCTTTTAGATGATGAAGTTGCATATAAAATAACAGCACTTGACGGTAATGAATATTACATTTTAAACGGAGAAGAAGAACTGGGTCAGGAATCGGTTACCAAAAATGCAAACGGAGAGCCCATGTATTATATCAAAACAGGTGCAGAACTTAAAGTCGGTGATATGGTTAATGCAAATGTAGATGACCTGGGGTATATAACAGGATTCAGGGTAGACGTAAGAATATCAGAACTTGCAAATAAAGAATATTTTTCATATACTTCAGGAGATGATCCTCCTGTTCTGTCATATGATTACGGTGTTGTAATAAAGAATCCATCAGGGTCTAATGTTGTTATTAATACATCGGCAGATATAACAGATGCAAAGAACAATAAACCAAGAGTTGTTGCAGATGTAATGTATATATATGATACAAAAACAGGTAAATTTGAAAAAATTGAAAGTAAGAATGAAATACTACCGGGAGACGTCTTAATTACAAGTGCAGTATATTATTATAACAGTGTTGAAGCAATTGTTATTAAATAAATTCTTTTAAGGGATGTTGTATTCAGATCAGATTTAGTTTGAATAAATTTGTATTTCGGATCTGAAGTTAACACAGAACCAAAAGAGGGTGCTGCTTAATGCAACACCCTCTATTTTGCAGGGAGGAAAAAATGAAGAAATTAAACAGGTTTTCAATATCTGAATATGAGATAACAAAAGAGGTTTGGGATACAGTAAAACTTTGGGGTATGGAACATGGATATGATGATTTATCTGACGCTGCAGGATATGGAAAAAAACCGGCGGGAGGTATAACGTGGTATGATGCGGTGAAGTTTTGCAATGCACTGTCAGAATTTATGAATCTTGAACCGTGTTATTATACAGACGGAAAGGTATATAAAACAGGAAAATCAAACCTTTCTCAGGAAAATGTGAAAAATACAAACGGTTACCGACTGCCTACTGCAAAAGAATGGGAACATGCCTGCCGAGGATGTACTGAAACACAATATTTCTGGGGGGATGATTATATACCTTTGCCGGAAAATGAATATGCATGGTGTGGTATTGCAACACAGCCCTGTATAACCCATGAGGTAGGACTTTTAAAGCCGAATCCTTACGGTCTTTATGATATGGCGGGAAATGTGTTTGAATGGTGTTTTGACAAATACAAGGACTTTTTCAGAATAATGATGGGCGGATCTGTTGCCTTTGACAGTATACCCAAAAGCGGATTCCATACATATACTTCACCTAAATATCATTGTTATGAAACAGGTATGAGGGTTGTAAGCGATGATATTGATGCACCGAATTATGAGTGTGAAGTGAGAAAAAGTACATTTTTCGGAAAACATCTTACACTAAAACCACAGTATACCGATATGTCAGATGAAGCAATTGCAGAAAGATTATGCAATGAACTGGGTGACGGGGATGATGCACTGTATGTTAAAATGGGAAAAACTCCGGAAGAAATATTAAAAAGATACCGTGATTTATTTATAAAACGTCTTTCGGAAACGGAAATTAATGAAGGTATACATTACAGCGGGCAGGATTTTGATAAAGAAAAAGAAGAATATTTAAAATATGATTTTAATGTAAAATGGTATGGAAAATCCGGACAAAGAGATGTGCATCATCTTATAGATAAACCGACATATCTTGGATTGCTGTACTCAAAAACCGGTGACAGACGTTACTGGGATAAGTGTATGGAATTGTATTATTCCATGCTTGTAAGACATAAAGCGGAGTTTGACTGTCTTGACGATGAAATGCTTACACAAAAACATCAGACAGAACAAAGCTGGGCGTGGAATAACGGATTTGAAGCGGCTTCAAGATGTATGGGTATATTGTCTGCATTCTGGAATGCGGTAAACTGCAAAAGCAATATTGACATTTTCCCACCTGATATTGTTGCACAGACAGCGGTATTTATAATGTGCGATAACCTCTATACTATGATAAAAGACGGAAGAATAAATATATTCAATCAGGTTTGTCATTCTTCGAGAACATTATTAAAATTAGTAAAGGTTTATTCTGATTTTAAAATTGCACCGACAGTCAAAGAAATTGCCGAAAAAAGGCTTGAAGATGCATTTAGCGGTTCTACAAGAAAAGACGGCGCCCCTCTTGAACAGTCATATATGTATAACGGTGCAATACTAAGTACATATAATGCTGTAAAAGACCTTTTAAATGGTACGCAAACCCTTAAGATATTGGAACAAAGAAACAATCTTGTGGAAAGATACCTTGCCGGTGCCATTATTCCTACCGGAGGTTATCCTGCATTGTCTACTTCAGCAAGTACGTACCCTCCCGATATGAATAACACAGAAGAAGTAAAAAAACATAAACAGGAACTTTATGAGCAATATCATCAGGGAATCTGGAAAGAATTTAAATGGTCGGAAAAAGAACGTATAGTAAATGCGTTATTAAAGGAGGGTAATGATACCCCGAAATATAAAAATCTGCATTTTCCATATGGTGGTATAACGATTTTAAGAAGCGGCTGGGAATATACCTCTCAGATGATTTATTTCTTTTCTGCACCGGCAGGAAGAGGACACGCAGGAAGTAATATAAATGAAATACAGATGTGGTACGGCGGTATGCCTATGCTTGTTTCAGCAGGGGGCTACAGCTATAAAATAAAGGAATATTGTCATCCTTCGCAGCTTGATATTATAGATGATATAGACGATTATCAGCATACTTCATACGGAAGAAATACACTAACCTGCGGTAAAAATCAAAAGCGTCTTGAATCAGGAGAAAATAATTTAAAAATAGATATGGAAAATGTATGCGGATATAAATACTATGAGTCGAAAAAATATGTTTATACCGAGGGAATATATGACGACGGTTATGTCGGCTCAAAAGCAAAGATGCATAAAAGACAGTTAATATATGACATTGAAAATATGTTGTTGTATGTATTTGATACTATAGATTCACCACAGGAGGAATGTACACAGTGCTGGCATTTTATGCCGAAAGCCCGTTATGAAGGCGGCATAGGATTTAGTAAACAATATGATATGTGGGGTTATGAGAATGATGATATAAAATTGCAGGATAATATTATATTTACAGATAGCAGTAATGCACCAAACATATTCATGTATCAATTTTCATCAGAAAAACTTACTTATGAGAGAAAATATAAAGAATTAAATCCTGCGTCCGGATGGCTTGCGTCAGATATACAGTCAAAAAGAGTGCCAAAAATAGACATCAGAGTAAAGTGGACGCCTGAAGGAGAATCGACGGTATTAACTGTTATTGCTGTTTCAAAAGATACACAAAGCCCGGTACGAAATATATTAAAAATGCAGGACGGATGTGAACTGACATATCGAAACGGAGAAAAAGCGGTTATAGAGTTTACAAAAGATTCAAAAATAAAGGCACTTTTCGGAAAAGATGAAATTGTTATTAATGGAGATAAAAGCTATATAGTAGAAAATGGACAAAAAAATAAAATTTTGGCACCTTCCGGATTTTCATGGAAAGAAGAAAACGGATATTCATTCCCCTGTTATACATATTAAAGGAGGCACAACATGATAGGAAATTTTAAGAAAAACAAATTTATTTTAGACACTCCTAAACCGCCGCGGCACTGGACAAACAGACTTTTTAACGATGAATATGTGGTAGAACTTAATCAGACAATGCAGGGGAATTCAAAGACCTTTGTTAATTATAATACTACAGAGTTTATAAAATCACAAAGACATTTTTATATAAGGGACATAAAAACCGGTGATATTTTCTGCCCTTTGTATTCTCCTCTTAAAACGAAGCTTGATAATTTTAAATCTGTTTACGGACTTGGAACACAAGAAGTAATAAGTGAATATAAGGGTATAAAAACTTTTATACGCGCCTTTGTCCCTCAAAATGGGTTTAAGGAAATCTGGACTGTGAAAATAGTAAATTTATCGCAAGAAGATAAAGAGCTATCTTTGTTTTCTGCATTTTCCTTTGAGGATTTCAGCTTTATGGGCAGTTACTGCAAATATGACGAGGAAAACAATTATATATATAAATATGCATTTCCGACTCATGCATT
>CASFSH010000393.1 GCA_949297205.1 uncultured Bacillota bacterium
CGTCATGATATATTTCATCAACCTGTCCTGTTGCAAGACCGATCTGGTTACCGTATGAACTGTATCCGGCAGCTGCCGTTGTTACAATTTTTCTTTGAGGGAGCTTTCCTTTTATTGTATCTTTAACGCTTACCAGCGGATTTGCAGCACCGGTTACTCTCATTGCCTGATAAACATATGCTCTTCCAGACAGCGGATCTCTTATAGCACCGCCTATACAGGTTGCCGCACCACCAAACGGTTCAATTTCTGTCGGGTGATTATGCGTTTCGTTTTTAAACAATAACAGCCATTTTTCGGTTTCTCCCTCGGCATCTACATCAATTTTAACGGTACAAGCATTTATTTCCTCTGATTCATCAAGTTTTTCAAGTTTTCCATCTTTTTTCAATGCCTTAACAGCCAAAGTTGCGATATCCATTAAGTTTACTGGTTTTGTTCTGTTTAAAGATTTTCTTGTTTTAATATATCTTTCATATGACTCTTTGTGTATATCATCTTCAAATGAAACATCATCAATTGTTGTGGAAAATGTGGTATGACGGCAGTGATCTGACCAATATGTATCAATCATTCTTATTTCGGTTATTGTTGGATTTCTCTTTTCTTTTATAAAATAACTCTGACAGAATTTAATGTCATCAAAATCCATTGCAAGACCAAGAGTTATTATCATATCCTTTAATCCGTCATCATCTAAAGAAATAAATCCTTCAATCGTTTCAACCTCTGTCGGAATTTCAACATCAATATCCAATGTATCATATTTTTCAAGGCTTGCAAGTCTGCTTTCAACGGGATTTATAACATATTTTTCTATCTGTTCGATTTCTTCCCCCGAAAGATTTCCAAACAGCATATAAACTTTTGCGGTTTTTACCGCAGGACGTTCACCCTGTGACATAATTTGTATACATTGAGCAGCCGAATCCGCTCTCTGATCATACTGTCCCGGCAAATATTCTACCGCAAATATATACGCGTCTGTCTTTGGCAGTTCATCAAACAAATTATCTGTCTGAGGCTCTGAAAATACCGTTCTCTTACTCTTTTCAAAAAGTTCCTCATCCAAATTTTCCACATCATATCTGTTAAAAATCCTGATATTTTCAAGAGATTTTATGGACAATAAGCTGTTAATTTCTTTTTTCAGTGCCTTCGCTTCATTGTCAAGTCCGAATTTTCTCTCGGTATAAATTCGAAATACCATTCCGACACGTCCTTTCCTCCGAATATTATTTATTGTTTAAAATATTCAATGCTTTTTTTCCTATATCTGTTCTTGTATATGAATTTTGAAAATGCACCTTACCGACTGCCTTATATGCATCCTTTATTGCATTTTCCAAGTTATCCGCTGTTGCACAGACGCCCAGCACTCGTCCTCCCGAAGTTACAATTTTTCCGTCTTGCATCTTTGTTCCCGCATGGTAAATAAAAGCATTATCATCAAGTTCTTCTTCTATAACTTCAAATCCCGTATCATATTTTTGCGGATAACCGTTCGATGCCATAACAACACAGCAAGCTGCGCCTTTTGAAAATTCCACATTAATTTCAGATAATCTTTCTTCTTCAACCGCAAGCATTATTTCAAGCAAATCCGATTTTAAAAGCGGCAACACAACCTGGGTTTCCGGATCTCCGAAACGGCAGTTATATTCAATAACTTTAGGACCTTTATCGGTAAGCATAAGACCGAAATAAAGACAACCTTTAAAAGTTCTGTTTTCTTTGTTCATTGCATTTATTGTAGGAATGAATATTTTTTCCATACATTCCTTTGCAA
>CASFSH010000394.1 GCA_949297205.1 uncultured Bacillota bacterium
CCTCAATGCCGCCGCCGGCAAAATATATGTATCTTTCAAATTTAATTCCATTCCTTTCACTTTCTCGTTAATTCTGAATTCCGCAGTTTGTCCGTCCGCTTCTCACGCATTATTTCAAAAAATAACACCTCCGATAAAAATCGGTACAAAACTAACAGTACAAATATATACACGCACTCTTAATATGTAAAGTTTTCTGCCCTCGGTTTACACACAAACGCCCTGCCTGAGCCGCACAAAGGATATTTTCCCATAATGCAGCCATTATATATATTATATCTCATTTTCTTTTCTTTTTCAACATTTTATCTTATTTTTTTCACTTTACATTATAATTACAATTTTTAAACATTTATTTTGTGTAATTTTACGGATTTGTAAATTTTAATTATTTTCTTTATATTTATCAATATTTTTATTTCGTCATTTTATATAATTTTTTCTATCAAAATACGTCATTTTGCTATTTTTATATCTTTCTCTTTGATGGATAACCCTGTGGATAATACGTGGATAACCTGTGGATAACCCCTGTTTTGGTGTGAATATCTGTGGATAACCTGTGGATAACCCCATTTAACAGTAATTTATAATATACTTGTCTAATAAACTAACTATATATTATTTTATATAATTAAAATTATATAAAACTACGACGACGTACGTACGAACGATTTACGCGCGTCGTACCTGCGTACCTCCATTTTTTTCGCCGAAAACTTTTTTAAAAAAATTTGCATTATGCTATTGACAAAAATTGGAAATTTGTGGTATAATACACTCATCAAAGCAAAACAGACGAAAGTCATTCGGGCGGTGGGCTTTAGTGCTGTAAAATAAACATCCATGCGATTTTTACATATGCTTTGATAATAACAATTATGCTTTTTACGCATATTTTTTTACTTTGTTGGTTGCATTAGGCAACTCGGTATAGCTGCGGTAATTATATCCCGGCGGAACAAAAACACTTTTACAAAAGATATAAATAACATATAGCAAAAACCCGGTCGGCAGAAAACCGTACCGACCCGGGCAAAGAAAAATATTAATTACATTTTCTGCAAACTTTTTTAAAAGCAGGATAATGTACCGCCCTTGAAATTGTGTGACAGAGATATTACTCCGGCGCTTTAAAAGTGTTTAATAAAAGAATTAAGACTGTACACTGCGGTCACCGCCTGCCGTTATCAGTTTTGATACCTCCCATAGTGCAGAAACGCCTATTACATTCAGTCCGTCGGGAATTTTTACATTCCTTAAAGACATTCGGGGAACAACAGCTGTTTTAAACCCCAGTTTTGAAACCTCCGACAATCGTTTTTCCAACTGAGATACACTTCTCATTTCTCCTCCTAATCCCACTTCCCCCATAAAGACGATGTCGGAATCTATCACCTTATCCGTAACACTTGAAATTACCGCAGCACATACCGCAAGATCAACAGCGGTTTCATCAATTTTCAAACCGCCTGCAACATTAATATAAACATCACGGTTTGAAAGAGATATTCTGCATCTTTTTTCCAAAACCGCAAGCATAAGAATAAGACGGTTAAGATCTATTCCGTCCGACATACGTCTTGGATTTCCGAATCCCGTAGGTGTAACAAGCGCCTGAATTTCCGCAAGAACACCTCTTGAACCCTCCATAGTACATACAACGGCATTTCCCGATATATTCTCGCACCGCCCCTCCAAAAGCATCATTGACGGGTTTTCCACCTGTGAAAGTCCTCTGTCGGTCATGCTGAACACACCGATTTCATTTGTGGAACCGAAACGGTTTTTAACCGCACGGAGAATACGAAAAGAATTTTGTCTGTCTCCTTCAAAATACAGAACACAGTCTACCATATGTTCCAATATTCTCGGACCTGCAATTGAACCGTCCTTCGTAACGTGACCTACGATAAACATAGAAATATTATCTCTTTTTGCAATTGTCATAAAGGCGTTTGTGGCTTCTCTTACCTGAGGTACCGATCCGGCGCATGATGACAGTGCATCAAGATGCATTGTCTGTATCGAGTCAATAATCACAACGCCGGGATTAAGGTCGTTTATCATTGCTATTACCTTTTCGGTATCATTTTCTGAGGCTATGTACAATTCGGCATTTACCGTTCCCAAGCGCTGAGCTCTGAGTTTAATCTGTTTTTCCGACTCCTCTCCCGATACATAGAGAATTTTTCTGCCTTTTCCCATATTCTCGCATATTTGCAGCAGAAGAGTGGATTTTCCGATTCCCGGATCTCCTCCCACAAGTATCATTGAACCTTTCACCAGTCCTCCTCCCAGAACTCTGTCCAGTTCACCTATTCCTGTGGATATTCTTTCTTCCGTTTCAAAGGTTATTTCATCCATTCGCTTAAGAGGACGGGCTGTTTTTTTTGTTCCCGCCGTATTTGCCGCCGGGGACTGTTCGTCAAGTACGGTTTCAACAAGTGTGCTCCACTGATTGCATGAAGGACACTTTCCCATCCACTTCTGTGTCTGATACCCGCACTGAGAACATATATATATTGCTTTGGTTTTCATTATTTTACTTTCCTTTTCTTTTATTTTACAGAATAATTATTTTTATAAACTTTAATTATAAAATTTTCCGTTTCGATGCGGCACAAATCCCGATGTGATACAGAGGAAAGCAGATTATCTCTTTACATACTCCAAATCACAAAAAACAATTACATTCACAGCTTATTTTTCGCATCAAAATTCCCCAATGAATCCTGCCGCCTATAATGGGAAAACATATTAACTTAAGTTATATTATATATTTTTTTATGCCGTATGTCAATCAAAAAAGTATTGCAAAACACAGACACAGCATAAAATTGTATACCGTTATTGCAATTTTTGAAAATTTTTTGTTTTTTTTGTAAAAAAAAATAAAAACCTATTTACATTAACGTTCTTTTTTATTATAATATATAGTATAATTTTTGTATTAAAATAATATATTTTATAATTAAAAGCAAGATGTCCCCGTCTGTTGTGAGGCGCGGTTCACTTACTTTTCCCCGACGGTGCGACTGATTATCGCCGGGACGATGAATGACGCAGCTTTATTTCCCGCAGACTGATTGTATGCATACGGAAAAAGCTTGTCTTTATTCAAAAGAACGGAAAGGGATGTAACATAATGGAAATTAAAATCACAAAAACAACAAATCCGAAGACCAAGCCGTCTGCAGATACAAAGCTGGGTTTCGGAAACTACTACACCGATCATATGTTTATTATGAACTATGACGAAGGTCAGGGATGGCATGACGCACGAATAGTACCTTACGGTCCTATTGCTCTTGATCCTGCCGCTATGTGTCTTCACTACGGACAAGAAGTTTTTGAAGGTATGAAAGCATACAAAACAGAGGATGGCAATGTTCAGCTGTTCAGACCCGAAAAAAACATGGCAAGACTCAATGTTTCAAACGAGCGTTTATGTATTCCTCTTATTGATGAAGAATTCGGTGTTGAAGCTGTAAAGAAACTTGTTGAAATTGATAAGGACTGGATTCCTACCGAACCCGGAACCTCACTTTACATAAGACCATTTATTTTTGCAATTGATCCGCATGTAGGTGTACATCCTGCAAAGCATCTTATGTTTGTGATAATTTTGTCGCCTGTTGGCGCATATTATCCTCAGGGACTCAATCCTGTTGATATTTATGTTGAACAAAAATATGTAAGAGCCGTAAGAGGCGGAATGGGATTCACAAAAACCGCCGGAAATTACGCCGCTTCCTTAAAAGCACAGGATGATGCGGAAAAAATCGGTTATACACAGGTTTTATGGTTAGACGGTGTTGAAAGAAAATACATTGAAGAAGTAGGAACCATGAATGTGTTCTTTATTATCGGAGATGAAGTTGTAACTCCGGAACTTTCGGGAAGTATTCTTTCAGGTATAACAAGAATGTCTGTTATCGAACTTTTAAGACATAAAGGATATACCGTAAACGAAAGAAAGATCTCCATTGATGAATTATACCAGGCACATGACAACGGTACATTGAAAGAAGCATTCGGTACAGGAACCGCTGCCGTTATCTCACCTATAGGTACTTTTGAGTGGAACGGCAAAAAGATTACCGTTGCCGACGGCGGTATCGGAAAATTTTCTCAGATGCTGTATGATACGATTACCGGTATTCAGAGCGGAAGAATTAAAGACGAATTTAACTGGACACAAAAAATCTGAACCGATATAAATTTATGAGCTGCCGGCAAA
>CASFSH010000395.1 GCA_949297205.1 uncultured Bacillota bacterium
GTCGGGAATTGTTATACCTGTAATACCGCTACAGCCTATAAATGCATACATCTCTATGCCCGTTACCGGATACCCGTCCAAAGTTGACGGGATGGTAATATACCCGCTTGCAGATTTATTGCAGTTTGTTATTATCGCTCCGTCAGATGACACGGTATATGTAAATATATCCGGGCTTTCGGCTGAAACTTCAACGACGCCGAATAAAAACATAAAATTTAATACAAGTATAACCGATAATAATTTTTTCATAATATAACCTTCCTTTCCGCAACTCTTCTTAAGAATATTCTTATGTTATGATCTTTGTAAAATAAACTCACAATCCTTCTGGGTAAGCTTTATATCTGCGCCGCTTAAGCTGTCGTGAAGCTGGTTGAGGTTTTTACATCCGATAATCGGGATTGTCTGAAAATTATTATCATTTACCAGTGCAGCTATTGCAAGCGCGCCTACAGACGCATTAATATTCTTTTGTATCTGTTTTATATTGTCATATATTTTAAGGTTGGTATCACACAAATACCTTTCTCTTGCTTTCTCGCTTAACATTTCCTTTCCGCCTGCGTCCAGCTTGGAAAAGAAACCTTTCGCCTGAGATGCAAATGCGAATACACTTAAATCATGATTTTTAAAGTATTTATATTCATTGTCATTCATAAGC
The DNA here is from genome assembly GCA_949297205.1 of uncultured Bacillota bacterium. Taxonomy (GTDB): domain Bacteria; phylum Bacillota; class Clostridia; order UBA1381; family UBA1381; genus RGIG1988. The sequence goes on from CASFSH010000395.1 coordinate 665, forward strand.
ACAAGCGTAGGGTCATTATTTTCCACAACCGCCTTTGCGGCACTGTATTGAATCTGGCTTGAAATAATGGGTGCCATATTGTTTTTTATTGCATATTCATTTGCTTTATTTATGCGCTCGCTTGTCCAATTTGACATACCGATATATCGTGTTTTTCCTTTTTTAACAAATTCGTTTAAAGTATCCATTATGGGCTCAACAGGCAATCTTTCATCATCACGGTGAAGCCAGTAAATATCTATATAGTCAATCCCCAGATTTTTCAGGCTCAAATCAATATCATGTTCCAGTTCTTCCTTTGACAAACGTGATATATTCCTTGTTTCAACTCTTGGGTGTGCTCCCTTTGTGGATATAAAAAGACTGTTTCTGTTTTTCTTGTCCTTCATCCACCGGCCTAAAAATTTTTCACTTATATGCTCGTCCTGTCCTCCGTACATCAGGGCGGTATCAATAACATTTCCGCCAAGTTCACAAAATTCATTAAGCAAATCGGTTGCGGTATCTTTATCAAGGTCCGATCCGTAAACATCTGTTCCCAAAGCGATTTTGCCTATTTTATCATTTGTTCCCATTAATGTTTCATATCTCATGTTTCAAATTAATCTCCATTCCGCCGCCAATGCGGCGGCACAAATCCTAACGTGTAAAAGAAGCAAGCAGATTGCCGTTTTGAGTGACGACGGCGTATGTGTATACTCCGAGTCACGAAAAAAGGTGAGATGCGCCGCTTATTTTTCACGTTACCCTTCTGTATAATCAATATCCCTTAACACCGTCAAGAGATTCATCGTTGTCTATCCAATCCTGAACCTGTATCACTCTGTAATCGTTTTCTGTATCCCTTATAACAACTTTTTCTATTCCCGAATTTATAACCATTCTTTTACACATGGAACAGCAGCAGCTGTTTGCAACAATTTCCTTTGTGTCTGCCTCAAGTCCCACAAGGTAAAGAGTTGCACCTATCATATCCCGTCTTGATGCGGAAATTATTGCATTTGCCTCTGCATGGACGCTTCGGCACATTTCATATCTTTCGCCTCTGGGTATACTTAATTTCGCTCTTATACAAACTCCAAGATCATTACAGTTTTTTCTTCCTCTCGGGGCGCCTACATATCCCGTTGATATTATCTCATCATTATGTACTATTATTGCACCGTAATTTCTTCTTAAGCATGTCCCTCTTTCCGCAACGGTCTGAGCAATATCAAGATAATAGTTGTTTTTATCACGTCTTTCCATTGTAACGTCTCCTTTCAGTCATTTGTCTTTCCCGATATTTTTTTATAATAATCCAGAGAGCTGAAATTTTTCTCCGTATAAGCTTCAACATATTTTTCTGCAATTTCGGATACTGTATGCATTACACTGTCAGATGCAGAAAAAGACATCATCTTTTTTCCTTCCGCGGTGAGAATATATCTTATGGCGTAATATATATCTGCATTGATCATATAATCTCCCGGCTGCACACATCCGTCACATACCACTCCCCCGCTCACGGGAGAAAAAGCTGTTATATTTTCTTCCGAAAAACATTTCGTACATCTATACATTTCAGGCAAATACCCCGAATATGCCATAACCCTCAATTCAAACACCGCACGTATTTTTTCATTATCAATATCTTTATATGCCAAAGCATAGCAGCAGTTTAAAAATAAATTTAAAATATTTTCATCAGGCGAATTAAGGTTAATCAAAGTGTATATCAAATCAGCCATATAAGTACAAAGAGCAACTTTTTCTATGTCCTCATGAATTTTAAAAAAACATTCGATTGGTTCGCAGTTTTTTATCGTATACAGTTCCCTTCCGGAGTTTGAAAGAATAAAATCCGCATATGTTAAAAACTGTGCTGTCCTGCTGTTTTTGTTTTTCATGCTTTTTGCACCGTATAATACAGCTTTAATAATCCCCTGATCTTTTGTGAAAATATTTAAAATTCGGTTGCTTTCACCGTAATCATATTGTTTTATAATAATACCTTTTGTTTTTAACAAAGACATAGCCTTTTTTCGTTAGCTCCTTTATAAAACTTACCGTAAAATTATATATTTTATCTTTTTCAATAAAATCAAATTCTTTTAGTTTTCAAATCCAAAATTTTTTATTAAAGCATTGTTATTTCTCCAATCAGTTCTCACCTTAACCCAAAGTTCGAGATATACCTTTTTATTAAGCATCTTTTCAATATCTACTCTTGCCATTGTTCCTATTTTTTTAAGCATTTCTCCATTTTTGCCTATAATAATGCCCTTGTGAGAATTTTTTTCACAGTATATACTTGCGCTAATTGCAGTAACATTTGCTTTTTCCTGCATTTTTTCAATTTCGATTGCAACACCATGAGGAATTTCTTTATCCAAAAGCCAAAGAAGCTTTTCTCTTATAATTTCTGCCGCTATCTGCTTTTCAGGCTGATCTGTTACCATATCATCATAAAAATATTTTGGTCCTTCTTTTATATATTGTCTTATATTATTTAACAGTATCTCAATTCCATCACCTGTTTTTGCACTTATCGGAACAATTGACTCAAACTCACATATTCCAGAATAATCGGCAATAACCGGAAGCAGTTCGTCCTTTCTCATTGTATCTATTTTGTTCAGCACAAGTATACAGGGTATCTTTGATTTTGCAATATCTTTTCCGATTTTATATTCCATTTCATTAATACTTGTGGATGCGTCCACCACAAATATAATTACATCCATTTCATTCATGGATTCATTTGCCGTTTTTACCATTACTTCACCCAACTTAGTATGCGGGGTATGTATACCCGGCGTATCGGTAAACACTATCTGTTCCTCATCGGTATTATATATTGCAAGAATTTTGTTTCTTGTTGTCTGCGGTTTATTCGAAATAATTGCTATTTTTTGTCCTGCAATCTGATTCAGTAAGGTGGATTTGCCCACGTTTGCCATACCGATAATTGAGCAAAACCCGGATTTAAATACTTTTTTATTTTTATTCATAATTATTCCTCTCTTAATTCTTAGTAAATGCATATAAAAGCTGAAAACATCTCATTTTTTTTCAGTTTTTTCCCCGCCGAAAACCACAAATAATATATCAGCGATCCCCAAAACAGTGCTTGGAACCAATATTTTTGGCTCTGTAAAAATATGTATAAGCACCTGAGTGATTTTTTCAATGTCAAAAAACAGAAAGAATCCTACAATAACAGCAGATATTGCCGCAAACAACACCGCACCGGCAGCCGCATCTTTTGCAGTTTTTGCCGTTTTTTTGTATTCCTTTGTGGCGGTATCGACAGAATTTTCTATAGCCGTATTAAATAATTCCGCACAGAAAACCAAGGCAATGGTTAAAATCAAAACTGCCCATTCAACTCTTGATAGACCATAAAAATATGCAAACAAAACAATAAGATTTCCTATCATAAAATGTATTCTCAGATTTATCTCTGTACGAAACGGTCTTATCATCCCAAAAAAAGCGTTCTTTAAACTTTCTGTCATACTTTTGTTTTTATACATTTCAAAACCTCATTCGGACGTAATTCATACATTTTTTACATATGTTTTTTCAGATCAGAAATATTATTTCCTTGTTTCTGAAATTCTTAATAATATTTCAATTATTTTTATATTCTCTTATTATACCCATTTGGGACAGTATTTCTTCCTGTTTTTTAAACATTATCTGTTCCATATCGGTATTGTTTTCATGATCGTATCCAAGCAGGTGAAGCATGGAATGTATTGTCAAAAAAGCTATTTCTCTCACAAAGGAATGACCGTATTCTTCAGCCTGTTCCATTGCACGTTGTGCACATATTACGATATCGCCCAACACAACATAGTCATCATCAAAATCATAATCACAGTCTGTAATATTTCCATTCTCGTCAAATTCAAGCATGGGAAAAGACAAAACATCGGTGACTGAATCTTTGTTTCGATGTTCTCTGTTCAATGCTCTGATTTCATTTTTATCTGTAATTGTCACACTGACTTCAGCATCAAAGTCACATTTTTCATATTCAAGAACTTTATTTATGCAATCAATAATCAGCTTTTCTGTTTGTTCTGTTATTTCTATTTCGTTCTGATCGTTCTCTATGAATACTTCTGTCATCTTTTTTCACCCGTTCTCTGTCGTACTTTTCATATGCTTTAATTATCTTTTGTACCAAAGGATGACGCACAACATCCCTTTCGGTAAATTCACAAAAAGCAATATCGTCAATATCTTTCAATATTTTTTGTGCTTCTTTCAATCCAGACTTTTTGCCGTCAGGCAGGTCGATCTGTGTAATATCACCAGTAATAACCGCACGTGAACCGAACCCTATTCTTGTTAAAAACATTTTCATCTGTTCAGGCGTGGTATTTTGCGCCTCGTCAAGAATAATAAATGCATTATCAAGAGTTCGTCCTCTCATGTAT
>CASFSH010000396.1 GCA_949297205.1 uncultured Bacillota bacterium
CTTCACAAGAGTATTCAAGGAAGGGAATGACTTTCCGCTTTCAATCATTGCGATTTGTCTCTGGTTAATATCAACAAGTTCACCAAGCTTAAATTGTGTCAACTTTTGCGAGGTTCTGAACTTTTTTATTTTGGCGCCAACTCTCTGTTTTACTAAAGCCTCATCCACAAATTTAACTCCTTTTTCAATATTATAGAGGGCTTATATTCCATTCAAAATGGTATCGCATGTTGTAAAACTTCAATATTTATGATGTAATATATCACATATTAATAGAAATTATGATTTTAGGGAGTGTGATATGAGCGGAAAAGTGTTCAATATGGAAATGAATATAGCAAAAGCAATCGGGATTCTGGCTATTGTTGCTGGTCATTGCAGATGGGATATATTTGGTGGATTATTTCCGAGTGGTTCCTTTCATGTGCCATTATTCTTTTTCATTTCCGGATACTTTTTCAAAAAAGAAATAATTGAAGTAGGTAACACAATAAAAAACTACTTTTTATATGTGAAAAAGCAGGTGTGCAGGTGGCTTTCAAGGTTTTACGCATATCACTTTTTCTACGGTTTGATGACACTATGGATATTTTTACTGTTCAACAAAAAATACGGTGCCCTGCCGACACCGGACAACCTTATACTACAACCGATCAAAGAGATTGCATTTACCCTTGATGCACCGTTATGGTTTATATATCAGTTAGTTGTTTCACTGATTGTATTTGCATTGATAATGACTATATCTAAAAAACTTACTAAAAATGACTACGCGCCGCTTGCTGTATTTTTGCCGATGGCGATAGCTGCCGTATTACTCGCAAACCCTGATTTTACAGGATTAAGTAGCTGGATGCGTGTACTTGTAAAAACACTTTTTACTCCTTTTTTAATTTACTCCGGTTACTTATACAGAAACAAACTTGAGTCCAAAATTAAATATGATACGAAGACATTAATTGTTGTATGTATCATACAAATGATTTTACTAACTTTTTTTGCACCTATCAATATGGACTTGAACCATGCAAGATTCCATCACAATATTGCAATGTTCATAGCGCCGTTCACAGGGATATATTTTGTTCTTTTTATCTCAAAACAGCTTGCGCCGTTCATCAAACCCGGCAGCTTTATAGATAAAACCGGCAGGAATACTTTCCACATAATGGCAAACCATATGTTTTTTGCATTTCTTGTCGAGCTTGCAATATTTGCAATTGACGGACGGTCGTTCGATTTACTGCCGAACGGAATATTAGGCGGCAAATTATACAAGCTTTCAAAATACAAATACCTGTACACATTTATAGCACTGTACGCAAGCACATATTCCGGAGAATTTTTCAACTATACAGGAAACAAAATCAAAGCTGCAATCTCGCAGCAAAAGGAACGCTGCGCGCAACAAACGGGAGTTGTATAGCAAATTCAGCTAAAAAATTTCAACTCCCCGTCATACTGAGCGTTAGCGAAGTATCTTAATAAAGAGATTCTTCGGGCTAAAGCCCTCAGAATGACGAATTTTTAATAGCATCTGCGGAATTTGTTATATAACACCGCAACAACCAACTTGAACAGATTACGCAATTAAATTTTCACGAGAGAAGCCTTAATAAGGTTATAAAATTCCTGTGAAATACTGTTATAATCAGAAAAATTTACAACATAAGGAATGATACTTTCATTAAATTCCATAGACAAATTTTCAAGCACTGAATACGGGATTTTATCATCGGCTTTCACCAGTATATCTAA
>CASFSH010000397.1 GCA_949297205.1 uncultured Bacillota bacterium
ATATATAGGGTATATTTAAAAAACTCATAATTCAGTTGCGTTTTTGATAATTATTTCGTAAAAGAATAGTATAAGAAAAACTATCAGGAGGATATTCAGATGATAATATCAATTGACCATGGAAATAAAAACGTGAAGAGCATGCATAAGACATTTACATCAGGTCTGATTTCAAGCACTGTCCCGTTCTCTATCTCTGGAGACTGTCTTTATTATAACGGAATGTATTATGCTTTAACGGACGAAAGAATTCCTTATATGAGGGACAAAACAGTTGATGACCGTTTCTTTGTTTTATCACTATTCGCTATAGCTTATGAATTGCAAAACACCGGAAAATATGTATCCGGAAGCACAGTAAACATTGATTTGGCTATAGGACTTCCGCCCGGAAATTTCGGAAAGCAGTACGCAGCTTTCCAGAAATACTTTATGAGAAACGAATACATAAGGTTTGAATTCAATAATATAAAATACAGAATATTTATAAACAGCGCAAATGCTTATCCGCAAGGATACGCAGCAGTAATGCCGATATACCAAAAGATTAAGGAATATCCTCGCTCTATAGTTATCGACATTGGAGGATTCACCCTTGACTATTTGCAGCTTAAAAACGGAAAAGCTGATATGTCCGTCTGTGATTCACTTGAGCTTGGCGTTATTACCCTTTACAATGACATAAAATCGGCTGTAAATTCAAGTGAGGATTTACTTATTGATGAATGTGATATAGACTCGGTTATTCAGAATAAACCGTCAGTGTTTGAAAAACGCATTCGTGATACTATTGAACAAAAATCCAAGGAATTTACCGATAAGATTATAAACTCACTGAGAGAACGACATATTGACCTCAAATCTACACACGCAATATTCGTAGGCGGCGGTTCAATTCTGCTTGAAAAGTATATTCGAACTTCGGATAGGATTGCATCTCCGGAGATTATAAAAAATATAAATGCCAACGCTGCCGGATATGAAATATTACTCAAAAAACAAATAGAATCGGGACGGTGATCAAATGAAAGACAAGAAAAATCCGCAAAGGTTTTCAATTCAATTTGACAAATCTATTCCTGAACACAGGGCAGTTATTGAAATATTATTGAGCAAAGGTCGATTTGCTTCGCGGTATATTGCAGACGCAATACTGTTTTATGAAAATAGCAAAAGCGAATCACTGGAAAGTACGGTCACACAGGTTGTAACCAAAATGCTTGGTATAAATAATATTCGGCAAGAACCATCATTAAAATCAGAATTCTCAGATAATACATTTGATTTTAAAGATATTGCAGATGACCTCGATAGCTTTAAGAAATTATAACCATAAGCACACTTGTAATTTGCACAGCTCATAAAAGGGGTTTTACAGGCTTAACATCTATAAGAGGCATTTACAGTTTGACACCGCATTTCTAAAACAGGCAGCCGTGCTAATTTGCGGCTGCCTGTTTTGTTGAGCAAGGTGGTCATTGCGGTTAAACGGAATTAAACTGCTTTCCTTCTATAGAGAATATCTCATTTACGAGGATTTCTGTCCCATCCGCAAATATAAGCTGTTTCTCATATTCTCTTAATTTACTGACAACACCTGTTTTCGCAACATAAGCGCCGCCCGACTTTCTTTCGTCCGGCACAAAATATGTGACTGTTATCTCCTGTCCGTCATCAATATGATCATTAATATACTGCAGTTTTGCATTAATTTCCGCCTTTGCATATATATCAAGTTCAATTTTTGCATCCGTGCATCTTGCTGTTTCCGCTATCTCGTCTTCATAGCCTGTCAAAGCACGAAACGCTCCAAACTGTGCGGCTCGCTCTGTCATGGACATATGTTTCCTCTTCTTCGACTGATGATGTGGAAGACTTATTATTTTGTCATATTTGTGTTCATCTGATTTATATTTCATTGCTGCCTCCAAATAGTATAAATCTTAATGATAAACCGGAATTTATAAATTTTCCCAGTCAATCCGTTCCGATTTATAAAAAAATTCATGATCTTTCTCACTGACATTTCGTAGAATTCTACATGAATTTCCTACCGCAATCACACTGTCCGGAATATCTTTTGTGACTACACTTCCTGCTCCAATGACTGTATTACTTCCAATATGCACACCGGGAACAATGATTACGCCTGCACCAATCCAAGTATTCTCTCCAATGTAAACATCCTTATTGAACTGCAATCCTCTGTCTCTTAGCTCCGGGTTTATTGGATGGCTTGCTGTCGCAATAGTAACATTAGGTCCAAACATTACTTTATCTCCAATATAAATGTGACCATCATCCACAAGAGTCAGATTTGAATTCGCATAAATACCGGAACCGAAATGTACATGATGTCCGCCCCAATTTGCATGAAACGGAAGTTCTATGTAGCAATTCTCCCCGCATTCAGCAAAAATTTCTTTCATATATTTTTGCTTCTTATCATATTCCGAGGGTTTCAGTTGGTTAAAAGCCCAGAGCATATCTTGAAACACTACCTGTTCTTTCATAATTTCATCATCAGCCGGATCATAGATTAGTCCATTCACCATTCTCTCATACTGTGTCATTTACAATTTTCCTCCTTGTATTCCGATTCATCTATTTCACGAAACACAGACTCTCTCAAGCCCTATGCCCGCCTATCTGATTGTTTCTGTCTTTCGCTGTATCACCTTCCTGAAGATTTGTACCTTTCAGTATGGCATTTTTACCGTATCTGTTTCTTAGTTCTATTGTCGCCTCTTGGAGGGCACGCTCTTTCTTCAGCTCTTTTTTCTCCTGATCACGCTTTTTCTGTAGCTCTTCATAATCCGTAAATAAATCAAGCTGCTCATAGCTTGGGTTCTGTTGTACATCGCTCTCCGGGATAACATGGTTTGCGGAGATATTCACTCGTCGTACCAACAGCTTGGGATTGACAATTTTATCAAACAGCTCCATAACTGCTTTCATAATCAGCATTGTTGAAGATGTCATTCTTCCGATGTTTGCCGTATCATGAGCATGCTTCGGAATTTTTCTTCCGTAATTATCTGTCGTGACCTCGCCTTTATAATATTTTTTGAT
>CASFSH010000398.1 GCA_949297205.1 uncultured Bacillota bacterium
CCCGGCTTTTGTAATAAATGCCTTTTTGCCAAACTTCTCAGTATATTTTATTCCATGATATGAATCATCGGGAGTTGTAAATTCCGGGAATTTCCCGCTTCCTGCCCAGTCAAAATTACCGCTGTCAACAATAACTCCGCCAAGTGCTATGGCATGTCCGTCCATATACTTTGAAGTTGAATGTATTACAATGTCTGCTCCAAACTCAAATGGTCTGCAAAGTATGGGAGTTGCAAATGTATTATCCACAATTAAAGGAATATTTTTTGAATGTGCAGCTTGTGCAAACTTCTCAATATCAAGCACAGAAAGTGCAGGGTTTGAAATAGTTTCGCCCAAAAGAGCCTTTGTGTTATCTTTGATATTTGCAACAATCTCTTCATATGATGAATCCGGGTTTATAAAGGTTACCTCTACTCCAAATCTTTTCAAAGTAACACCAAGCAAATTAAAAGTTCCGCCGTAAACCATTGAAGAACACAGTACATGATCTCCCTCTTTACAAATGGTCATAGCTGCAATCAGAGTTGCAGCCTGTCCGGAGGAAGTTAGCATTGCACCTACACCGCCTTCAAGGTCTGCTATCTTTTTTTCCACATAACCAAAAGTCGGATTTGAAAGACGTGTATAAAAATATCCTTCTGCTTCCAAGTCAAATAATTTTCCCATATCATCACAGCTGTCATATTTAAAAGTGGTACTTTGAACTATCGGCATAACTCTTGGTTCTCCGCTTTTGGGACTGTATCCCGATTGAATACATTTTGTTTCTATTCTCATAATTATCCTCCATTCAGCCGTTTTTACGGCTTTTTTATTATTTTTGTAATAAAACTTCAGGCTCTCTTGTAAGCTTTTTTATCCATGTATAACTGTTACACTTTATGGCCGCTGCAGCACATTTGAAAATCTGATCTGAATTAAGACAGAATACAACCGCAACAGGCGACCATTTAAATACAAATGCTGCAAGATAAGATACCGGCAGTACTATCAGCCATATACTCACAAAATCATTTATAACAAGAAATCTGCTGTCACCTCCGCCCCTGACAATTCCGCATAATACGGGCATTTCATAGGCTGTACCCATTCCTGTAAAACATAATACAAGAATAAATCCATTTGCAAGAGCATATGTCTGTTCACTCAGATTATATATACTCAAAAATGGTTTTCTGAGGAAAAATAGACTTATACTCATTATAACACCTATAATCAAAAATATTATCTGCAGTGTCTTTGCATATTCTTTGACCTTTTTCATGTCTGCTTTTCCAATTGCAATTCCAATCATTACCGCGGCGGCTGACGAAGCCCCCACAAAAGCCACCTTTAAAAGCTGATACAGTGCATTTGCAATTGAGTTTGCGGCTATTGCACTGTCCTGCATATGTCCCAGTATTACAGTCTGCATTGCTGTTGCAATACCGAATAATGCGGCAGTAGCTATGAAATTAACAGAAGTTTTTGCATAATCTTTAAAAAATGATCCGTCAAGTTTGATAAAGTTATAGGGCTTTAGTTTCAGTTTCTTATCTGCCAGGAACAAATACAGAATAACTATAACCAATTCTACAATTCTTGCCGTTAATGTTCCGATTGCCGCACCAGTTACCCCCATTCTCGGAAATCCGAAATTGCCGTTTATCAGCAAATAATTTATTGTACAATTAATAACCAGTGTTGAAAGAGATACCAGGAAAGCAATTTTTACCGATTCCACACTTCTCATCGAAGCAAGCATTACATTTGTAAGTGCATAAACCAAATATGTATATTTAATCAAGTGTAAATATCTGACACCCTCTTCAATTATATCAGGTGAATCCGTAAACAAATTTACAAGCTGATAAGGAAATAACGACGCTGCCGTAAACAATATTAGGCCAAAACACACTGCCATTACCGCAGAGCAGGCAGACAATTTTTTTATTTCCTCCGTTCTTTTCTTTCCCCAATATTGACTTCCTATTACAACAAGGGTATCTCCCAGTGCCATAGTAATCTGTAAATATACAAACTGTATCTGATTTACCGACGCCACTCCCGACAGCGCCGTTTCACTATAACTTCCTACCATAACATTATCTGCAAGATTTACACCGAGAACAATTACATTCTGAAAAACCAGGAACAAAAAAAGTTTAAAAAATTGCTTGTAAAAGCTTTTTTCTTTTATCATTAAATATCGAACCTTCTTTATTTTAACGCATACTATTATTTTACATTTATTAAATCTTTTTGTCAAGATAATATAAAAAATACTGTATGATTGCTGTATAATTATTTATCATGAGTGACACTTTTTATAAAAAATAAAACACAACATAAAATTGATATGATTTACAGTTTTTTTGACAAAAATCCCCGAAAGCTTTAAATACAAGCTTTCGGGGATTATAACGATTTTTATATACACAGTTTAGAAAAGCGTACAATTAAATATTATTTTATTATTTTTTCAAATTCCGGTTTTACGATATTTTTTACAATTTCTTTATCAATTGTAAATTCCGGTGTTCCCATCGCACCCGGAGCAACTTCATATTTATCAAAAGGAATAACAAGATCGCCATTTTCATTCCAGTAAAAATTATGATCCTCTGATACCGATACGTAATCCTTTCCTATTGCACTGTCATCAAGCCAATATATTACACTATCATCTTTTTCCATTTCTTCCCTCATTTGACGTTTAATTTCCTGTTCCAAAACAGCATAGAAGTTATC
>CASFSH010000399.1 GCA_949297205.1 uncultured Bacillota bacterium
TAAATTTGAACAGATTGTTCCTGAAATAATAAATGATAAAATATTATATACAATAAATCAAAGGATTATCATTCCATTTTTAAGATTTAATAATATGTGGTGGATGGGATATGAAAATCCCAAAGTAAATAACTGGAATCCGTGGATCATTTCAAATATTCTTACCGCAGTCGCAGTAACGGAATCAATTTCCGATATTCGTCAAAGAGTGCTGAATAAATCTATGGAATGTCTTGATAAATTTATAGATGGATATAAACCTGACGGCGGATGTGACGAAGGTCCGGGATATTGGAGCAGAGCAGGCGCCTCCTTCTATGACGCTCTTGAAGTTATCAGTGATATGATAGGTGAAAAAACAGACTATTTCACTCTTCCCCTTCTTAAAAATATTATGGACTATATCCGCAAAGTTCACATTAAAGGTCTTTACTTTGCAAGTTTTGCTGACTGCAATCCCAGACCGTATACGGAAGGTCTTCCCTTTGTAATGCGTATGGGTATAAGAACCGACAATAAATTGCTTTATAATTTTGCCCACACCTTCTCAAGAGAATACAAACCGGTAAGAGATTTATATTCAATATACCGCAATATTAAAGATATATGCTTTATCGCCAATACCGATATAAGCGATGATATTGACTATATTCCCGAAAATACAACCGTACTTCCCGACTTGCAGGTAATGAAATTAATAAACAACGCTTTTATTACTATAGTAAAGGGCGGAAACAATGACGAAAGTCACAACCATAACGATGTAGGAAACTTCATGGTTTATGCAGGAGAAAAACCTGTATTTATTGATATGGGGGGACCTACCTATACAAGGTTTGTATTCAGCAATGTGAGATACACAGTATTCCCTATTCCCTCCGTATGGCACAATGTTCCGGAATTTGACGGCATAGGCGAAAAGGAGGGGGCAAATTTCAAGGCAGATAATATGACCTTCGGTGAAAACAGCGTTTCTGTAGAATACGAAGGTGCTTATCCCAAAGACGCAAAAGTATCTAAATGTATTCGAAATATCAATGTATACGATAACAGCATTACTGTAAACGAAAAAGTGCAGTCGGAAAGTTCATCTGTCATATTTAATTATTATATGGTTCAGAAACCTGTATTAAAAGACAATGTATTAACTTTACCTGACGGTGTTAAAATAACCGTAAATACAAGAGGGCTAATCAATGTTGAGGAATTTGAAATCCCTGATAACACCGTAAAGAAAAACTGGGATACTCAAAACATGTACAAACTTACGGTAAAGTATGAAAATACACCCGACATTGATTTTGAAATAAAAATAGAAAATTGAACGGAGAAAGATAAATGAGAATAGACAAATTTTTAAAAATATCAAGGCTTATCAAAAGACGTACAATCGCCAATGAAGCCTGTGATGCCGGAAGAATAAGCGTAAATTCAAATATTGTCAAGGCTTCTTACGATGTTAAACCCGGAGATATAATTGAAATAAAAATGGGTGAAAGAACAATTAAGGTAGAAGTACTTCAGATACTTGAACACGCTTTGAAGGAAGATGCGGCTTCTATGTACAAAGTTCTGTAATAAAGCAAAGTTTCCTATCATATATATGATATATAAAATATATATGATAGGAGTTTGCAAAATGGCTATTGAAAAAACAACTTATCAAACATCAAGCATACCAACACAAAAATTAATGCTTGAAAACAGAGAACACTTATCTGCAACCGGTGTGGAAAATGTTGATAATTTTACCGATAACGAAATTATCTTAGATACAAATCTAGGAAAGCTGACAATTAAAGGCGAAAATCTTCATATAAATAAGCTGAATGTAGACACAGGAGAATTTTCAATGGACGGACGTGTTTCTTCCTTTGTATATTCAAAAAAATCCTCAAAAAAAGGCAGTTTTATAGAACGCTTGTTTAAATAAAAAATATTTTATTATTTTAAACTATAAGACTATCCTTGCGGCATGGAGTAATAAATATTCCTAATACATACATTTTCAGATGATATACTTGCCTAAATATTAATGTATGAATTTATTCCTGCATAGGATATAAGATCGGAGGATTAAAATGGGCGTTGATCTTTCAGCGGAAACAATTGCTTTTTTGGGGACAATCACAGCAGGATTTATATGTGGGATATTATATGATTTATTACATACAATAGGTATTCTTTCAAATAAAAAACCGGCAATATCCTTTTTTGATATTCTGTTTATTTTATCTGCAGGTTTTGTTATTGCTTCGGCTTTTTATATGTTTAACTCTTTTCAGCTTCGATGGTATATGTTTATAGGACTATTTTTGGGTATTATTTTATATTTTTTATTGCTTAGTAAATACTTTAAACCAATATTCAAGGTCTTTTTTAAGGCAATTTATAAAATATTTTATTTATTTTTCAAAATACTCTTGACACCGGCGCATTTTTTGTATAAAATTCTATTAGTGTATTTTTATATACCTTTACGTAATCTGATTAAAAAAGATTCGGAATTCATAAAACACAAATTAAAATCAATTAATATAAACAGGAGCAATTCAAATGAAAGAAAAAACAGAACTACCCGAAACACAAAAAAACAGAAAAAAATCAAAACTTCCCATCCTGATAGTTTTGGCAATTGCAGCATTTATGATTATAAAAGGAATAATGCTTCAACCTGAGATAAGCGAAAATATAGAACAAATATCCGATATTCAATCTCAGATTGATTATGAACAGCAAAAAGCTGAAGAAGTTGATAATTTGAAAGAAAAAGTCAACTCAGACGAATACATAGAAAAAATGGCAAGAGAAAAGCTTGGTATGATAAGAAAAGACGAAATCGTCTTTATTGATGTTACTAGTGACGAAGAGTAAATCAACCTTTAGGAGGAAATAAAATATATATGGCTATCAAAGTTGGAAATATAGTAGAGGGTAAAATTTCAGGTATAATGAATTTCGGTGCTTTTGTATCCCTTCCCGAAAATAAGGTTGGTTTAATTCATATTTCCGAGGTATCATCCTCATACATAACCGATATAAATGAACATTTAAAAATCGGAGATGTAGTTAAAGTAAAAATAATTAAAATTGATGATGATGGAAAAATAAGCTTATCAATAAAAAAAGCTGTTGAACAAAAAAAACATCCAAAAGAAGAACCACAACCAAAACAGTCTGCTCCTATCAGACCTGCAGATATTGATTGGAGTGCTAACAATTATTCCGATTTGTCTTTTGAAGATAAACTTAGTAAATTTAAACAGGACAGCGATGAAAAAATGCTTGCCTTAAAACGCAGCAATGACTCAAAGCGTTCCGGCGGTTACCGCAGAGGCGGCAATTCTTATTAAATTTTATATACTATTTTTTATAACTCAAAATAATTTGTTCGGGAAGTATTTTTATTTAATAATTTAAAATAATCAAAGTGTAGAATACTTTAAGGGCTTTCTTATTGATTCTACACTTTAAACATATATATAAGAATATTATGTACGAAAGGATAAATCATAATGAACACTAATCTTACTATGCTTACAGATTTCTATGAATTTACCATGTCTAACGGTTTTTTTCAGGAAGGTATGAAAGATAAAATAGCATATTTTGATGTTTTTTTTCGTGAAAATCCGGATAACGGCGGATTCTCTATTATGGCCGGAGTTGAACAGGTAATCAGCTATCTTAACAATCTCCATTTTTCTGATAATGATATTGAGTTTTTAAGAAATAAAGGGATATTTTCCAACGATTTTTTAAATTATCTAAAAAACTTTAAATTTACATGTGATGTGTGGTCGATTCCTGAAGGTACGCCTATTTTCCCCGGAGAACCACTTTTGACTGTAAGAGGGCCTGTCATTCAGGCACAGATGATTGAAACCATGCTTTTATTGATTATCAATCATCAAAGTCTGATTGCTACTAAAGCAAACAGAATTGTCAGAGCTGCTGACGGTAGGCCTGTTATGGAATTTGGCTCAAGACGTGCACAAGGAGCTGAAGCAGCTATTTTGGGTGCAAGAGCTGCATACATTGGTGGCTGTATCGGAACAGCATGTGCTGCAACAGATGTATTATATAAAGTTCCTGCTTTAGGTACAATGGCACACAGCTGGGTTCAGATGTTTGATAATGAATATGATGCATTTCTTGCTTATGCAAAAAATTATCCCGACAATTGTACATTACTGATTGATACATATAATGTGTTAAAGTCAGGTCTTCCAAATGCAATTAAAGTATTTAATGATTACCTTGTTCCTAATGGTTACAGACCAAAAGGAGTAAGAATAGACAGCGGTGATATAACTTATCTTTCCAAAAAATGCCGCGAAATGTTGGATAAGGCAGGTTTTCCTGACTGCGGAATAGTTGCTTCCAATTCTCTTGATGAATACATTATCAGAGATACATTGCTTCAAGGTGCAAAAATTGATTCCTTTGGTGTAGGCGAAAGACTTATTACATCCAAATCTTCTCCTGTTTTCGGAGGAGTATATAAGCTTGTTGCTGTTGAAGACGAAAACGGAAATATTCTTCCAAAAATAAAAATAAGTGAAAATGTTACAAAAATTACCACTCCCGGATTTAAACAAGTATACAGACTGTATTCAGCTGATACATCCAAAGCAATTGCCGATGTAATTACATTAAACGATGAAGTCATTGATTCTGATAGCTATGAGATTTTTGATCCGGAACATACATGGAAAAGAAAAACAGTTTCAAACTTCTACTCACGTCCATTATTAAAGCAAATTTTTAAAAACGGAGAACAGGTATATAAAGTTCCCGAATTATCTGTTTTAAGAGAATACTGCAGCATGGAAGTTGACGGTCTTTGGGATGAAGTAAAACGTTTTGAAAATCCACACACATATTATGTTGATATGTCTCAAAAGTTATGGAATTTAAAATACAATCTTCTGGAAAAATGCAAATTTTAATTAAAGGTGAATTATTTTGAATACTCAAATAATTAAAATAGATAAAAACAATATTAATCACAACGAAATGACAAAGCTGGGAAAGATAATTGCAGACGGAGGCCTTGTTGCTTTTCCTACTGAAACAGTATATGGTTTAGGAGCGAATGCTTTTAATGATAATGCTTGTAAAAATATATATTTAGCAAAAGGCAGACCGTCAGATAATCCTCTCATAGTTCATTTTGCAGATGTCGAATCCATTAATGACGCTGTTTCTGAAATGAACAGGGACGCAAAAAAACTTTTTGACTCATTTTCTCCGGGACCACTTACTGTAATTTTAAAGAAATCCGAAAAGATAAGCAATACAGTTACAGCAGGACTCGACACCGTTGCTGTAAGAATACCGTCTGATATAATTGCCAGGGAATTAATCCGTGCATCAGGTGTCCCTATTGCAGCTCCCAGTGCTAACCTTTCAGGTAAACCAAGTCCTACAACTTCCCGCCATGTTATTGCAGATATGTGCGGCAGAATTGATGCCATAATTGATGCACAGGACTGTTCTGTAGGCGTAGAGTCTACCATAATTGATATGAGCGGCGAAACGCCTGTAATTCTTCGTCCGGGTGGAATAACATACACTCAAATAAAAAAAATACTTCCCGATGTAATTATAGACAAGCATATACTTAATAGTATTGAGAATAATGAACATCCAAAATGTCCCGGAATGAAATACAAACATTATGCTCCCGATGCAGATGTGACAGTGGTTGAAGGAGAAAAAGATAAAGTAAGAAAAACGATAGAAAAACTTTTGCTGCAAAACACCGACAAAAAATGCGGAGTATTAACTTTGGGACAAGCATCATACAAAACAGCTACAGTTATTAATGCAGGTAATAATAATAAAGAATATGCAAAAAATTTGTTCAGATCTTTAAGAGAATTTGATGAAAACAATGTTGATATTGTATTTGCTGAATTTATAATTGAAGATGAGTATTCACTTACAGTTAAAAACAGATTATACAAATCCGCCGGAAATAAAATCATTTATGTATAAATATTATATTGAAAATACAAGGAGGATAATATTATGAAACTTTCAGAAGTGCAAAACATTTTAAATGCTACAGTTTTAACCGGGCATGAATTTTTAAACAATGATGTAAACACCGCTTGCGGAAGCGATCTTATGAGTGATGTTCTCGCATTTGTTAAAGATAAAGCTCTTCTGCTCACCGGTCTTATTAACCCCCAAGTCATAAGAACTGCAGAAATGATGGATATAGAAACCATTGTATTTGTCAGAGGAAAACAACCTGAAGATTCTATTATCGGCATGGCTAAAATGAAAAACATAACTTTAATGTCAACCGATTATCCGCTTTTTGTTGCATGCGGTCTGTTATATTCAAACGGATTGGGCAATATAAAGAATAACTAATTGATAATTCAAATCAATACCATAGTAAATACTAAGAAAGGATAATCTTATGGCTGCTTTAACAATGCACTATACTGTTGACGGGAATGATTTCACCCTTGCCGGAGACTGTTCAAGTAAAGTAAAAAAATCACTTACTCAATTAGGGTTTGATCCAACTACAATTCGAAAAGTTGCAATTGCAATGTATGAAGGTGAAATAAATATGGTAATTCACGCAAACGGCGGTTTTATTGATGTAAGTATTGAACCTGATAAGATAGTAGCTGTACTTAACGACCATGGTCCTGGAATAGCTGATATTGATAAAGCTATGCAGGAAGGTTTTTCCACAGCTTCAAACAAAGTCAGAGAACTGGGATTCGGCGCCGGAATGGGGCTTCCGAACATGAAAAAATATTCAGATGAAATGAACATTTCAACCAAAATTGGAGAAGGTACAATTGTAACATTAACCTTTTATACAAAAAAAATCAGATAATTAACGTTGTTTTACATAAGAAGGAGTGCATCATATATGTCGGAAACATACTGGCATTCAGTAACACTGGATAAAGATGCCTGCAAAGGCTGTACCAATTGCCTTAAACACTGTCCTACACAAGCGATCCGTATACAAAACGGTAAAGCAAAGATACTTAAAGAACGCTGTATTGACTGCGGTGAATGTATCAGAGTGTGTCCATATCATGCAAAAAAAGCTGTCACCGACAGTTTTGAAATACTTAATAATTATAAATATAACGTTGCACTTGTTGCACCTGCTTTTTGTGCTCAATTTTCAAAAACAGAGAACATTGATTTAATGCTTACTGCGTTAAAGAAACTTGGCTTTGATGATATTTTTGAAGTAGCACGAGGAGCTCAAAAAGCGAGTGAAGAAACGAGAAAACTTATGGCATCCGGAGAGCTTCTCTCCCCTACCATTTCTTCTGCATGCCCTGCAGTTGTCAGATTGATTGCCATACGTTTTCCCAATTTAATCGGAAACATTATACCATTACGTGCCCCAATGGAATTAGCGGCTGTTCAGGCAAGAAATGATGCAGTAGAAAAAACAGGACTTTCACCTGATGAAATAGGAATAATTTTCATTTCGCCCTGTGCTGCAAAAGTCACAGAAACAAGAAGTCCATCCAATGTAAAAAGTTCAAATGTAGATGCAGTTTTATCAATGAAAGATATTTATCTCAAATTGGCTCAAACAATACATAAAATAGATGAAAATGAAATTGAAAAATTATCTTTTTCAGGTAAGGACGGTATTTTATGGGCAGTTCCCGGCGGTGAGGCTTATGCTTCCCACGCAAAACGTCAGATAGCTGTTGACGGTATTCAGAATGTTATCCAGGTATTTGAAGATATTGAAGACGGAAAATTAAATGATATAGAATATGTTGAGGCTCTTGCATGTACCGGCGGTTGTGTGGGCGGTCCCCTTACAGCAGAAAACAGCTTT
The DNA here is from genome assembly GCA_949297205.1 of uncultured Bacillota bacterium. Classification (GTDB taxonomy): domain Bacteria; phylum Bacillota; class Clostridia; order UBA1381; family UBA1381; genus RGIG1988. The sequence continues at coordinate 7,847 of CASFSH010000399.1, forward strand.
GTTGCCTGTTCACGTTTAAAAAGAATATGCAAGCCTCTTGACGATGAAAAACTAAGTCTTGA
>CASFSH010000400.1 GCA_949297205.1 uncultured Bacillota bacterium
TGCATCAAAACCGGATATGTGATTTCATAAATAGGTTTTATTGATACCGATGAATTATAAGTCCTTTTTAACTGATTTTTTGTACTGTCCAAAGTATTTTCAACCTCTGCCGTATTTCCCGAAACATTGACAAACTCTTTCATATCGTATTGAACAAGTTTTGTTATGTTCTCCTCCGCATTTACCGCAAAAGGCATTTGCATTCCTGACAACATAATAACTGCTGCCGCCATTGCTTGTAATCTTTTTACAACACTCATTTTTAATTCCTTCCTTTCAATAAATTTATTTTTTATAATTTTATATATTTATTTTCATCATTATTTTCTTCCTATATCAGAAAAATCATAAAACTCAAAATCAGAAATAACTTCGAGAATTTTTTCTTTTTCCGATATTTCAAAATCCAATTGATTTATATCCTCAAACACATCTGTTTCCAATACCTGAAAATCACTTAAAACAACACTCTTTATATCTCCTGTCACACGGTTTTCTCCACAGTCAAAAGCCAGATTATTATCTAATAAATTACCCACATATGCCGATTCTGAATAATGAGTTTTTAGTTCGGGATATTGCTCATACCATATATCCTTATTAAAATAAATATCATATAATCTGCTCCAATATGTTACAGTTGATAAATCTGATCTATGAACATTAAAAGGTGCTTGTACATCAACAAAAACATTATTTAAAGCTTTAATATATCCTCCTCCGTTTACATGAAGTCCTATATTGCAGTCATAAAATATATTTTTTTCAAGTGTTTGATTTGAGGTAAAACCATCAAAATAAACTGCCGCAATTCCCGTTTGTGAATAACGTTCCCCGCCTGTTCCGAGATGATGAAAATAATTGTTTCTTATTATATTGCCTCTGTATGTACTGTTTGCATACATGTATATCGCTCCGGCATCATCTGTTCCCATAAGTACATTATATATTTCGTTATTTTCAATTATATTATTATTTCCGTTAATTGTAATCGCACCATGAAAAGCATCATGTATACTGTTATTTGATATTCTGTTGCCAACGCCATATATATTTATTGCCTGTGAAACAGGATTAATTAAATCATATTCAAATATTTCACAATTTTCAACATAATTTAATCCGTTTGTTAAATTACTTTGTTCTCCGCCGCCAATATTTATTGCACCTGCTGAAAGATTTGAAAAAACAGAATTTCTTACTCCTGAATTATTACATACTTGCATATTGAGTGGTTTTTGAGCAAAAAACGAAAATTCACAATCTTTCACTAAAATATTATCAGATAATTTTACGGTTATTGCACTGTTTGCACCACCTTCAAACTTTATGTTTTCAAAAGTAATATTGCTTGCATTTTGAATATCAAACATATCATTTGAATTATAAACAATTCCAATCTCATGATTATACTCATATTTCGGATAAAAATACATTTTTTGCTGCAAAACATCCAAATACCATTCCCCCGGTTCGTCAAGTTCCTCCAAAACATTTTCAAACCATAATTTTGCACCATTCATCAAACCATAAGAAGCTGAACCATCAGATTCAATTTTACCTTCACCTATTGATGTTACTCCAACATCCGAAAATGACCACAAATATCTTGGAAAGCCTTTTATTCTGATATTTTCAATTCCTGTCCAATTTTCAAATTTTGGCTCATCATAGCCTATAATAAAATTTCTTTTTTCAGAGTATGCCAAAGATGTTGCCGAACCGCTGTCATATATTTTATACGGCATATAATAACCATTGTTCGGCCAACGGCTTTTAGTCATAGCTTCTTCCCCTGAATATAACATTTTTATATCATCGGCATTTTTTATTCCCAAATCACTTATGTCAATTTCACATATTTTGTTTCTTGCTTCTTCCGGAATTTTTAACAGTACATCGCTTGCCGGAGCATCGGTATCATAAAATATTACCTTTCTTGATGAATATAAAATTGTTTCATCCATACCCTTATATACAACGGGTGCATCTTTTGTTCCTCCGGAAAATTTTGTTAATTTTACAGTATCATCAACAAAATATTCATTATCACAAATAACAATTTCTACGCCCTCAAAAGGATAGGTGCCGTTTTCATTCATACATTCTACAGCAATATTTGCACGTTCAACAGTTTTATACGGTTGCTCAATTGTACCGTTCCCATAATCATTACCGTTTTGTGAAACATAAATACTTTTTGCCCAAACATTAGATGATACAAACAGCAAACCACAAACAGAAAATATTAATACTGTTTTTTTCATATAAAGTAAAATAACTCCTTTCGTAAAACTTGAATATGGATAATTAAATAATATTACATTTTGGAACTACACACAAACTAAAATACTTTTTTAATATCCGAAAGTGCTGCCTTTATATCAATATCAGCTATACTATTGGAAATTATAACATATTCTCCGTATTGTTTTGTATTCGTTCCCAATGCATTCATATCATTTATACATAGATTCAAATTTGACAAATATCCGTCTTCCAACACCTTTATTCTGTATCCATCCTTGTTTCCTACGGTATATTTTGCAGGCTGCAATACTGAATAATCATTATATATGTAATTAACCGCAAATTTTTCTTCATTCCACTGTGATGTTACATTATAGAATAATTGCACTGTGCTTAACGGTATTGTTACCTCGCAATCTTTGTTAATAAAAACTGCATTGTCAATTGACATAGCTGTACCTTTATTTAATGCCGTATTTTCACCTATCTTAAATATTACACAGTTATTAATAACGAATTGTGATTTTTTTGATATTTCACTTTTTCTTCTTATTATCTGATAATTTTCTCTTCTATCACCAAGCTGTACAGTTATATTATCACCTTCAACACTTATATTCGCACCTGGAACAACTCTTAAACTGTCAATCACCTTTTTTACATCATCATAAAATCCCAAATCTCCGATTGTAAAATTATCTCTGTCAATCGCATATTCTGATGAATACAATAAATTTTTAATCTCTGTGCTTTCACCTGTTTGGGTGATAACAATATTATCTATGTACATTTCGGTTGATTCTGCCGTAGTTGTAATACTGTTTATTTCAAACACACCACCACTTAAATTTCTTTGCGATGAAAATACTTTGTTATTATCTAGATAATAAGAATAGATCAGCGCCCCAATATCCATATCAATTTTTACATGATGCCATTTATCATATGTAAAACCCTTAACATATAAAAGCGATGTACCTCCCCCGTAAATCATATTGTTGTTCTGCATCATTGTTCCAATTATATCACTGCCGTTATATCCGGCACAAGGTGTATGCTGTAAAGACGAGGTAGATTTTATATACATATCATACTCAAGCGTCACCTTTCCCGAATAGGAATTTTCAAGAAAAAATACCGACTGTGTTCGTGCTGCATTTGCTTTTATAGATATTACTTTGTTATTTAGATTTTCAGGATCAGTTGTAATTTTTGTACCGTATTCACCTATATTATATCCGGATGTCCAATTATTCGGCAAAACCCCAACTTCGTAGTTTTCAAAATCTTCGCTTTCGGAGTACTGAGCAAAAACATTAATACAAAATATCGGTAAAATCAACAATACTAAAAATATTATTTTTTTCATATTTACCTCTTTTCAAATATTATTTAAGTCCCATTTTGCTCATATCAATATTTTCAAAACCCTGATATTTTTGTGTTTTTAACGTAAAATCAAGATTTTTGGGATCTTTGAAAATATCCTCATTTGAATTGATCGTTATATTGGGAGTAAGATAAATAACAGCATCTTCATGTTTCGGCCCATCAAT
>CASFSH010000401.1 GCA_949297205.1 uncultured Bacillota bacterium
AATTATTTATAATCAGAAAACATATGAGAATGCTGATATTTCACAAATTCTCGATATGCAGAATCTGAAATATGAAAACGGCTTATGGGTTTCAAACGGACTTGAAAAAAAAGATTTTCAAGGTGAAATCAGGGCGGTATCATATAATGGCGGAAATAACGCTGATGTAATATATGTGAATTATTATGAAAATATCGTAAGTGCCGGATATGACAGCTATAATCATGTATTGAGAAGTAAGCTGTCCGATAAAGCTTATTATATAAATGTTGCCGATGCCGAAAACTACGGAATAGTTAATATTGACGGTGTTTTGTCATCTGTAAATGACGTAAAAGAAAATATGGGCGGTGTCATTTATGAGAGTATCAATGTTAATGGCATAAAGACAGTTAATGCATATTATACATCGGACACAGTCACGGGAAAACTCAATGCATACTATGATGAAGAGGCAAAGATTGATTCTGTTACCTATAAAGTTGCACCGGAGTTATTTAAGCTGCAAAAACTCGAAATTGGCTGCGAGGGCAATTTTGTACTGAATCCGTACGGTGAAATTGTGTGGCTGGTTACAGAGTTTTCCTTTACTGATAATTCAAAGGACAGAATTGTTTGTTTTATTAAAGGCTTTGAGAGTGATGATGAGGAAAGAGTACATATAAGAGTTTATGATTTAACCGAGGGAGCTGTTGTTGAATATATGCTTGCCGAAGCGGTGAAATTTGACGGAGAGCGTACAAAAAATACCTATCAGGCAATGTGCGGAACACCTTTATATGAAAATAAAATGGGTATTAAGTCGCTCAAAAGGGGATATGTTTTAAAAATAAGACTAAATGCAGATAATATGGTTAATTTTATCGATTCACCCGTAACCTGCGGCGGCGGAATAAATGACTGTTTGAAAATGCTGACATCTTCTGTTGACGGTGAACCCTTGGTATATAGACCTGACCCGAATATTTTCGGCAGCAGAACGCAGGGAAATAAATTCGCAGTTAATTCCACGGCGCCGGTTTTATATTCTGCATCTCCATCATCAGACACATACGAATATGATGGCTTTAGATTGGATACTCTTTCGTCTTTAGGAAGAACTGATGATGAACAGCAGGTGGCATTGTTTTCTTTTGAGAATGAGAGCAGTATAGCATCGCTGGTTGTTAAGTTCACAGATGTATCCGCAGACGTGGATGATCAGTTGTATATTTACAAAGGTGTGTCGGGAGATGTCCTGGCACACAGTGAGGAAAATACTAAGACAATTGAGGTATGTGATTATGGAATGATGGTAAATTATACCGTTTCACCGAAATATGTGACAAAAGTAGATTTCTCAGATATTCCGGCAGGCAGTCTTATGAGATTTAAATTTGATACATTCGGAGAAATAATTAATATTCAGGTGGTATATACACCGGATAATTCGGGAGGAATTATTTCAAAGGAAAATCCCGAAAGCACATCAACCATAAACAGCTCACCAAGATTGGTTATTGCCGAGGTGGATGAAAAAGACGGTGACTTTATGCAGATTATCTTTGAAAAGAATGGTGTGAAAAGAAAGGAATTCGTTCCTATAGCCGATGTGCCCGTTATGGTATGTAAAAATAATAATTCACGCACAGAGATAGAAAAAGCAGGAATAAGTGCACTTACAAAGGGAAATGAGGCTGTATTTATACTGGATTACGGAATTACACAGCAAATCATAGTTTATAAATAATAAAACGAAGGGGTGTGAGAATATAGGGGCAATTTTTTAATCGGAAAAAGCATTTTGGCATCAAGGTCGGATAAAGATTGCCCGGCACTGCGAAAGGAGAATAAAAAGAATGAAAA
>CASFSH010000402.1 GCA_949297205.1 uncultured Bacillota bacterium
ACAAGAGCACAGGCGGCAGTTATGCTTTCAAGATTGTCGCAGGCAATTGACAATATTGCCCTGAAGGATACCTTTATTAATTTCTGCAACAGACTTGCCGACGCCTGTGAGGCGGACGGACAGGGTTCATTTGCTTCTGCATTGAGAGAGGACTTGGAATATTTCAAAGAAAATACCCTTGTAGAGCGTTCGGATTTCAGAGAGGGACTTGTAACAGAAGTTGACAGTTTTTATGAAAATCCATATGTAAGAATGTTGTTTAACACAGATGAGAGCTTTTCAAACGGTTTTACAGGTGAAAATGCATATCCCCTTCATGTTTCAAACAAAACAATAAAGAATTGGATTAACAGATATATTTTACCTGCAAGTCATGCAAATACGGCTTCTGCAATATTGTTTATGCTTGGAACTCCCGAATCTCCATACAGTGGGAATACTGCGGCTCTTGACAATCTTCTTACAATGATTGAAAGCTTGTCAAATGCTGCAGCTGATGACGGTGAAATATCAGGATTTTATGACAGTACAGACGATAACTACAATATGTTTTTCTATGATCCGTATTGTGTAATGTATTATACCTTTGTAAATACCTATCCGTGCTTTAATCTTCCGTCATTATCGGACAGATATACAGCATTTATCGAAAGAGGTATAGAATTTTTAAAGAACAATTACGGAAAAGGCGGATATTACGAACATTATCAGAACGTTGACTTGATTTATCTGAATTCTTTAATGGCAGCAGGTATGACATTGGGAAGACAGGACTGGATAGATGAGGCAAATCATCTCATAGAAGTAAGTTATGAAAGAATGTTTGAAGACGGCGGTACACCGTATATATATAATGAAACTGAAATACCAAGTTACCATAATGCGGTATTAAGAGATTTTATGAGAATATATACAGTGTGTCACAATGAAACAATAGAAAAGATAATGAAAAAAACCGAAGGATACTACAGAACAATGATAGAACCTTCGGGAGTCAGCACAGCCGGTTCTTCAATTCTTATCTGGAAGCGCTCAAATGCAACAGGAACAAATACATCTATGGCGCCTGTTATCACTTATCATTTTACAAAAGATGATTATAACAAAAAAATGGCACAGCTTCAGCTTTTAAGAATACCGAGTCTTGACTTCGGTGAAGGTGCACTTGTTGCGATGGCATTCTGCTGGAGTCCGGAATTATCGGAACTGGGCGGAATAGATGAACTTACTTTAGAGGACAATTATATTGACACAAACTCAAATATAAACGGTTTCAGCGGAAGATTCGGAAACTTTTCATTTGTGGGTGACGGAATGTCAAGAATAGTAACAGAAGCACCTGCAAATGTGCCGTCACCTTTTAAAGTCGGAAAATCAGCAGGTAAGACTTCTTTTGTCGGTGCAACTATTTCAAACGCTGAAAGTATTGCGTCGAAAACAAGTATAGACAGTACCCTTCATATGGCATATTCCGCAGTCAGAATATCAAGCGGAAACAATCCGAAAGATTTTGCAAATACTGCCGGAGTAACCCATGACAGTACAATTGTTACCGATGATTTTGCAACATTGTCAACGGTGTATGAATTGGGAACCTTTACGGGACTTAACGGATGGGAATACTGGAAAAGAGACGGATGGCTTGGCAAACAGGCATGGTATACAGAAGAAGACAGGCTTATAGGATATATAGGACTTGAATCACAGGATACAAATAATGTGTCGGATATGATGGCAAAGCTTATGTTTGATGAAGGGGGTCATGTAATTGAAAAAATTGATGAAACCCACTATAAATACGGTAAGTTCAGAGTTCATGTTATAAAGACAAACTATGATACAACAACCATTGATGATAATGCATGGAGAATTACCGCAGAATCACATAAGAGCAATTATAAAGCCCATGAATTGATTTTCGGTTCAAATTCCACAGACAAGATATATAAAGGTGAAAGCAGATATTTACTTGTAGAAATATATCCCGAATGGCAGGAGGATTCAAAAAGTATTGAGTTTTCAAGGCTTCCCGAGGGTGTTATAAAGCTTGACATTAAAACAAAAGAGGATTCCGAAAAAGTGTCTTTATTGTATAATGAAACGGATAAAGAAGTTACTTTGTCGTTAAAAGATGTTGAGCAAATATACACAGTACCCGAAACCCTTGAAAAGGTACAGCCGCAGGAATATAACAAAAATGCAACCATTGCACCTTATCAGCATATTGTTGTCAAATAAGATATATTACGGTTTTCAAAATAGTTTATCGGTAAACAATCCGCATGACAGCGGATAAAATATAGATGAAAGGAAAAAGTATTATGAAAAAAATCAGAACAAGAATTTTTTCGGCAGCAGTGGCTTTGACAATGTTGGCAAGTTTAACGGTATCTGTAAATGCTGCGCCCGAAACACTTTATTATAAGGATTTCGGTGTAAGCAGAACAGAGGGAGTAACCATTGAAGTGGGAGATTATGCTACAGATAATGCAAACAGAGATTACTATGCTTATATTCCAAGTGCAATAACCGCAAGCATAGGACTTGATGCAAATAACAATAAGTATCTTTCCATGACAGGGACTTTTACCGGTTCAAATCAGACAATATTAAGACAGACAACTTCATTTAATCCTATGTATACAGCAGGAAATTACGGTCTTACCGAAATGAATTTCAAGGTATCGCCCGAATGGGGTGCAATCAGATTGTACCACAGATTTGACGGAAAACAAGAAAATGATGTAAGAGTAAGTATCCCCGTAGATGAAAACTTAACAGGTATATCCAACGATACAGCATGGGTTAATGCAAAGGTAGTGTACGGTGAGGAAGAATATGTTGTATATGTAAACGGAAATGTGGCAGCGTCAGGTACAACTTCGGTTTCGGAAGCGGACAGAGTAACAGATACAAACGGAAGCGGTGAATTTTTCGAGATTTCAAGCCCTGTAGGAAATAAAGAGGGAACAGTTCTTGTGAAGGATATAAGCTTCATGCAGGTGCCTGCTTCCGATATTATGGGAATTAACATAGTAGGAGAAGAAAATATCAGAATACCTAACGATAATGAATCTGAACCTGTAACTGCTGAATATACGGCTTCTGCAGTTGATTATATGAATAAAGAAATACAGGGTACGGTTAACTGGTCTTTAGCCGATACATATACCGGTGTATCTATAGATAACAGCGGTGTTCTTACAGTTGATAACACAGCACAGTCACAGGTTATTGAAATAATTGCGGAAGTAAACGGTGAAATAAACAGTTACAGTGTATCCTTGATTAAAGAAAGTATTTCGGAATTAATATTATCAGGTGATACTCAAATTCAATTAAAAAATAAATATGAAACAGGTACAATCACAAGACAGTATACAGCAACAGCATATGATTTTACAGGAGAAGAAGTTATCGCTCCGGTGGAATTTTCATTGAATAATGCACCGGAAGGTGTCACAATTAATGCAGAGGGTATTTTAACAGTTTCGGATAATACCGAACCATGTACTTTTGATGTTGTTGCCGTATCAGGAAATAAGAGTGCTGAACTCAGCGTATCTGTTGTTGAAGCAAACAATATTGAATTCAGCGGTGAAACGGTATTGATAGAAAAAACATTTGATAATGTTGAAGTGGGCGAAAAAGAACACGGTACATCTGTTGACGGATTCTTATTATGGGATAATACATCATCAAAAGGTGCAGGATTTGCAGTGGTAAACAAAGCAGAGGGTGATAATTATCTTACAATGACTTATCCGGCAGAAAAATTAGATAAAGAACATTATATACAATGTCAGAGTCAGTCCGGAACAATTGACAGTGATATTTTTGTCGCATCGGTTATGATAAAATATAATACGCTGGGTAATGATAATATCAGAATGGAGATATATGATAAATCACTATCTGACAGTACAAAAATTTCACTGGATACAAATGCAAAAAATGCCGCAAATCTGAATTACAAGTATAATGTGGGAGAATGGCAGGAATTAAAGGTTGTATTTGACAGAAGTACACATACATATCATGCATATATGAACAATTATCTTATTAAAGAAGACAGCGTGCCTGACAGCTTCTGGACAGAAGGTATCGGCAGAGTGAGATTACATCACAAGGGAATGCCGGATGATGGGGCAGAACATACAGTATGTATAGACAATTATAAGGTATATATACCAAACGGTCCGGCTGTTCAGTCAATATATGCAACAGGTGATGATGATGGAACAATCAGAAATATTTTAAATATTCCTACAGGTTTTTCAAGCTGGGGAGTAGGACAGTCACCGTCATTGGCAGGAGAAGAATTGACAGTACATATGGGATATACAAATGTATCGGAAAATGAAGTAAAGGTAAGAGCAATTGCTGCAATTTATGACGGCGGTAAGCTTGTATCCCTTTCAGAGTACAATGACTATACACTTTCTCCAAACAGTCTTTCCGATAAAGAACTTACAATAACTGTTCCCGAATCAGAAGATTTATCAAATTACACAATGAAGGTATTTTCGTTATATGATGAAAGCACACCGTTTGATAATGCATATACAATGGATAATGTAAATTGGAATTTCAGTGAATAAAAAAAGATTGCTTATTCTGCGGTAATTTATGCCGGAAGAATAAGCAATTTAAGCAAATAATAGGATACAGAATTTTCTGGTAATGTTTTTGAAAGGAATTACGGATATAAATATGAAAAAAATATACAGTTTATTTCTGGTTTTTACTATGCTTTTAAGTATGATTTATGTTTTCCCGGTCAGCGGAGAGCAGAAATATATCTTTTCCGACAGCATAGGAAAATTACAGGTAAATGACGGATGCGGAAACGGAAGTTTTAATGCCGCATACATATATAATTCAAGCTCTGAGGGAGGTAACTATGATCCGGCTGTTTTAAATGAGGAAAAAACAAGGGGATTTTTCGTTATTGATGAAGGAGAATATCATTTTATCAGAATGATCGGTTCCGGATATATAAATCAGGATACCGGAACAACACCGATTAAATTTACCCCTTCCGAAGATACAACAGGAGTATTTGAGGCTGTTGTAAGATTAAGCAATTCTTCGGGTTTCAGAGTTACATTTAACGGTTATCAGATGTCTGTACCTATTCCTGAGGAAATGCTTGATCAATGGACAGTAATAAAACTGTATATGCAGCCTGACGGAAGCTATAATCTTTATGCCGGAGATTCGCTTCTTTCATCGGGAAAGCGTAATGAATTCGCCGCTTTGTTTGCCGAGGAAAGTACATCGGTACACCGTATAAGATTTATGAATTCCTATTCTTCTGGCGAAACCGGAAGAATAATGGATGTTGCAAAATATTGTGTTTATGAATTGAGAGAGAATGAAACTGCGGATATTACAATCAGCGGACCGCAGAACATTGAAATACCGTCTGAGGATACGGTATATGAATATAATTATGCTGCGGTAGCTTTAAATTATAAAGGAATGCCTCTTAATAAAAATATTGAATGGGCTCTTGATAGGGTATATGCAGGTATTACAATAGATGACGGTACATTGTATGTGGAAAATGTTGCGCAAAACGGTACAGTTGGAATAACGGCGTCCGCTGACGGATTTACAAAAACATACAATGTAACGCTTGAAGGACAGAACGATAATTATATTGCGGAATCCTTTGCGGTAATGCCTGATTACACACAGGAAGGAATAGAATATAATGTAACGGATACCGACGGAATGAAAAGTACATTTTTTGACTGCGGCGATAATTCAAAACGTCTTGTATACGGATACAATTTCCGTGCAGGCAGAGTGTATCTTATAAAAATAAATATGAGTTCCGACACGGAAAATACCGGAGTGACGTTTTCATTGATAAGGCCTGATTCAGCGCCTGCAAGAGAATTTTTATCAAACCGCGTTACATTTAACAGCGAATATAAAACGGTTACCATGCATTATAAATGCGGAGATGATTCCATTCCCGATAACAAACTTGTTCCGGGATATATAGCATTTTACAGTAATACCGAAAATGCAACATTAAAAATAAGGTCTGTGGAAATTACCGAGGTTACAAGCGGATATAACCCTGCATATTCATTGCCTTTTGAAGTAAGCAATGATGTTGTTGAAAACAAAGATATTATTACAAGATTGGTATTTAATGATTATATGCCGGAAAGAGATAATGGATTCTGCCCTGATGATGCAGTTACAAAAGCGGAAATTGTACGTTCGGTGGTATCGGTAGGAGGTTACAGCCCCGTTTCATATTCCGGAGCTTTTTCCGATGTTTCTTCTGTAACAAAGTATTCAGGATATATTCAGAAGGCTTATAATCTGGGATTGATTGAAGGAACAAATTTTTATCCGGAAAACGATGCTGATGCAGAGTTTATAATGGATGTATGTACACGGTTGTATAAGAGCGTAAGTTCAAAAAATAAAAGCTATGAACAGCTTGGCTTGCCGGCTGTCAGTGGTAATAGTATTACAAGGAATAAAGCAGCTGAAATAATTTACAAATTCCTTTCAAAAGTCAGAGATGAAGGACTTGAGGACGCATTTATAGCCTGGGCGGAAAATGCAATCAGCACATATACAAAAAACGGAATGAATGAGGAAGCCGCTGCGTTTCAGACAGAACTTGACGAATTTATTGAAGCTGATAACGCAGCGAAAAACACCGAAAGCAATTATCTTTTAAAGGTCAATGATTTTTATAAAAATCCTTACAGCAAAAAGATTTTAAACGATATTGTCAAATGCGGTGTTAATTCAAACGGATATAAGTATATTTCCGTAGGAGAAAGTGCAAGAAATCAGTTCAAGGTATTTACCGCACCGAAAAGTATTATAGATCAGACAGAATGTCTTTTGTGGGGAATGTTGAGCGAAGATTCCCCTTATTGCGGAAATAAATATTCTTTAACATACGTTTTAAGTAACCTTGAGATTCTTACATATATAATAAAAGACGGAAATTCACAGTATTATTTTACATCCTCCGATTCAAACTACAATATGTTCTTTTTTCAGGAATATATGTATTGCTATATGATAATGAAGGAGTATTATCCTTGTTTCCTTCTTCCTTCAATGCAGGAAAAAATAGAGGGTATACTGAAACAGGCAATAAAATATCAGGAAGAAAATTATGAAGACTACGGTAAGGGTTATTATGCCAATATAGATGTAATGCTTGCGAATATGTATGCATATATGGGTATAATTTTTGATGATGAAAGCTATAAATCAAAAGCGGATGAAATATTGAATAACGTGGCTGCAACAATATATCCTGACGGCGGTGTTCCTTATATCGGAAGTGAAAACGAAATACAGAGCTATCATAATAATATATTAAAAGATGTGGGAATGAATTTCCTTGTCACAAAAAGTACGGCGGCGCAGGAGTTTTTGAAAAAAACCGTAAATTATTATCCTAAAACCCTGGACAGCAATCTTTTTGCCGAATATTCAACTGCGCTGATTTTCAAACAGAACTGGTCAAATACCACGTTGATTCCCGGTGTATCGGTTGCGTCATATTTTGAAACAGACGGAAAAAATAAAGCTATAGAAAATAAATCAATTTCCCTGAACCCGTATGCAATAGGGTCTTCTTATCAGGGAGCGGTAGTTGCCGGAGCGTTTTATAAAGAAGATACGGCGGAAGATATAACAGTATTTGATGACGGTATAGTAACCGATGAGAATATAGGCGGTGCAAGAGGAAAATGGGGAGATTTTTCCTATAGTCTTGATTTCAGAAACCGGGCACTGAGAGAAGGATATCCTGCAACATTTCCGGGTAACGGAATACATAAATCGGGAACATATGCGGGAAAGTCAACCTATGTAGGAGCTTATGTCAGCGATGAATACAGCTACGGTGGTCTGAAAGAGGCGGTCAGCAAAGTGTATTCTTCTGTTCAGTATGCCGATTCATCAAACATTTTCACAGACAGGACAAATGTGTCAAATTATTCAGATGAGTGGTTTGAAAGCGGCAGTGATTATGCTGCGGCAGGTGCTTCTTACAGTATGGGAACATACGGCGCTTCCAATATGACATACACAAATCTTGACGGATTTACGGGACATGAAATCTGGTATGCACAGCCTGAGAGAATTGTGGGTGTGCTGGTGAATAAAGCAACAGATAATGCACAAATTTATGCACAGTCGGCAATTATTCAGCTTATAGAAGGAAACGCAAACGAATATGATGTGACAACAGGTGTAAGCCTTACAGATAACGGTGACGGCACATACACATACGGGTCAATCGGAATAAAAATTCATGGCACCAATTATGATGATGTTACGTTGGATTATAATGCAAAGGTTATGAACACAAACATAAATAAAGCGGGAAGTAAAGATGCATTGGATATGGTACTGAGTACCGGACAAAACGGTCCGTATACCGTTAATGCCGGAGATTACAAATATTTGGTTGTTGAAATATATAATAATACTTCCGTACAGCCTTTGGATAATGTGGTATTTAACGACGACAACGGTGTATATATTCTTACCGTAAACAACACTAAAGTGATATATAACCTGTCTGAGAATGAAGTAAAATCCGGTAATAAGGTGTATACTCACGGAAACGGCGGTATTGTTTCGGATTATGAAATAATAAAAGACGTCACACAAAAACAAATCCTCTATACAAAGGATTTTGACGAGGAAGCATATTCTGTTGGAGATAAGGGATATTATACAGGTGATTCCGCAGATAATTCGGCAAATAATGTATTGTTTTATGATTCAAATTCCGATACCACCGAAAACCCCACACCTCATTTTGCAATCGAGAATAATGGGGACAATAAATATCTTTCCTTTAAGGTAAAAGGTATAAACAATTCCGAAAGCGGTACCGTAAAAACATTTTTCCTTCAATTCAGTAATTTACAGGATAATCTTCCGTACAATATATTTAATTATGAAAATTCACAGGCAACAGCGGAACATTTTAATGTGGAATTTGATGTGAGATATGATTCAAACAGCAGTGATACTGCTTTGAGAATGGAATTTTATCAGAATAATGAGGATAACAGCAGAGGTGCAAGTACTGCTGCGGTAATAAATTGTTCCGATATAGATAAGGCCGGTGAGTGGGTTCATTGTAAGCTTATGTTTGATAAGCGGGCAAGAAAAATATTTATGTACTGTGATAATCAGCTTACACAAACATATAATTTGGGAGCGTCAACCGATTTATTTAAAAAGGGCATTAACTTGATAAGAATATACTTTAGAGGTGCAAACACTGACGGAAGCTTTGTAAAGGACGGCATTGACCGGAATTTGCAGATAGACAATTTCGAAATAAATGTTCCGGTTATGAGTTATATGAATGTTGTATATGAAACAGACGGAAGCGTCAGTGTTCAGGTACTTAACAACACCTTTGAAGAAAAATGCGTTAAGCTTATGGGTGCGGTATTTGACGGCGGCAAAATGGTTGAAGTTGTTGAGAGTGAACCTGTATATATAACTCCAATGACACACAAAACAATAAATATTTCTTGTCCTGCGGGAAAAAGTAATGTAAAGTACTTTTTATGGGACAGTTTAAACGGTATGGTACCGTTGGAAAAAGTTATTTAATAAAAGAAGGGTATGGCAATAGTGAATAACAATTTTATGTATAATGTTACCGATGACAAAAAAACAGTTCTTTATACCATAACTGAAAATATGATAAAATTAAGACCTGAAAAAAAGGTGGTAATGAGACCATATATCAAACCGGATAATTTTTTAACCAACAATTATGCGGGAGGGACACTTAAATTTGACTTTTCAAAGATATATAAAGATGCCGGTGACGGTGATTATATATACTTTAAAACAAATATTTACACAGAGGAAAGACATGAAGCCGCCGTATGCGTTGGGGGAAAATGTGAGGTATATTTTAAGGGTCAGCATATATTATCCACAGATGACGAACAATGTTCGGTAAGAAACGTAGAAATTACCGAAGATGAAAGCGAGCTGATAATAAAGGTATTTTGTACAGGGAATGATTTTATAATGAGGCTTGCGGTTTCTCCGCCGCCTCTTCCCTGCGTATGGTCAAACGACTATCTTATGTGGCACAGAATTACCTCACCCCTTTCGGAATACAAATATGAAGACGGCTTTGTTTTATCTCCCTTATTCAAAAAGAACACTGCCATGACATGGAATCATGATGATTATATATTCCCTCCAAAAGAAAAAAACGACGATAAAATAGATTTTACGAGTCTTTACGGAGTACATGAGGGAAAATATGCAATTGCATATACAAGCTGTATTTCCGACGGAATATTAAAAATAGAAGGAAAAAATAATGCTGTTTATGTTGACGGAAAAAGAAGTGAAAATGAGTCTTGGGTAAAAAAGGGAAGCAAAATTATTATAGTGTCCGAATGTTGTGATTCTGACTGGGGATTTAATTCATTTTCAAATGAAATATTACAACCTCAGGAACTTAAAACAGACAGAAAATATGCGCATTGGCTTTTGCTTGGTTATTTTGATGATGACAAAATAAAGGATAACATTAAATTTGACGAACCGTATCTATCTTGTGAAGGTATGACATTTTGGAAATTAAACAGCAATGATGTATATGTAAGACCGTATCTTGACACCTGCTTTTTCGGACAATGGTTTTATGCTCTTATGGTAGGTGATTATGGGATTTTGAATGTTTCACAGATTTTGGGGAAAAAGTATCTTGAATATTTTATTGAAAGTATTTCAATACTGGCTCAGTACTATGAATATATGCAGTTTGAAAAGACAATCTTTTATGCACCCACATTCCTAAGCAAAAGCTGGTATTTTGACAATCTTGATTCAATCGGTTCAATAGGAATGAACCTGTGTGAACTGTACCGTATTAAAAAGAATGATAAAATATTAAATTTGATAAATGTTTTGATGTCGGCACTGGAGAAAAATATACCGCGGTTTGAAGATGGAACCTTTTATCGTCATCCCGTATGTTCTTATGACGGAACAAAAAAACAAGTAATGTGGTCTGATGATACATATATGAGCTGTCCGTTTTTGGTAAGATATGCAGAACTTACAGGAAAAGAAAAATATTATTATGAGGCTGTAAATCAGCTTATCGGATTTTATAAAAGACTGTATATGAAGGATAAGGGCATATTGAGTCATGTTTATTTTGTAGATGATAAAAAGCAGGGTGGTGTTGCATGGGGAAGAGGAAACGGATGGTTTTTCTATACTGTATCTGATGTGCTGCAGCGGATTCCGCACAATATTAAGCAACGGAACGAATTGCAGAAAATATATTATTCCATGCTTGACGGTATAATAAAATATATGGGTAAAAACGGTATGTGGCACCAGGTTATGGATGATGATACAAGCTATGAGGAAACTTCCTGTACGGCAATGTTTTTGACAGGAATTGCGGCGGGAGTATTAAACGGCTGGATTGACAAAGGATATATTGTGTATGCAAGA
>CASFSH010000403.1 GCA_949297205.1 uncultured Bacillota bacterium
TGCTACTTTTGCAGTGTCATTGTTCATAGCCACTACAGACACAAAGGCTTTGGCAAGGCTGGATTAATACTTTTACTTCAAGAAGCAAAAAAGGCAGGTATTTCTATTATCTATGATAATATTGCAATAGACAATACGGCAGTTTGCCTTTTTGAACAGTGTGGTTTTATAGAAAAATGGAGAAATGAAAGTATTATTATGTTAGAAAAACATATATAAATTACAATTTATTAGCAGTGTAAAGTTAGTAAAATCAAAGTGAACACAGATATTCAAAAAAATGAATGTCTGTGTTTTTTATACAGATAACCGGGAAAGTGAAAAAAGAATATAACTGTTTTTAATAATCTTTAACAATTACGTATTTTTAACAAATTAACATCATAAAACAATATATAACATTGACATTTACAGTTGTTTAATATAAAATATAATATGAACATGAATATTAACGGAGGTTCAAAATGAATTTATCTGAAGGCAGGGTAGGAAACACCTACAAAGTTACAGGTATTGACTTACCTGAAAAAATAACAAGAAGATTACAGATGCTGGGAATGACAAACGGTACCGACATTTTAATATTAAACAGGAAATATTCGGGTGCAATAATAATAAAAATCCGAGGAACACGATTTGCTTTGGGGAAAGCCTTTTCAGAAGGGATAATGGTAAAAGAAGATAGGGCAAAATAATTGGGGAGAGATAGTTTATGGATGATAAAATTTTAAATGTTGCATTTGCCGGAAATCCCAACTGCGGTAAAACAACATTGTTTAATGCATTTACCGGAGCCAAATTGAAAGTTGCAAACTGGCCCGGAGTTACTGTTGAAAAAAAAGAAGGTACAGCGCATTATCATGATTATACATATAAAATGGTGGATTTGCCGGGCATATATTCAATGACATCATACACAATGGAGGAAAAGCTTTCAAGAGAATATATACTTGAGGATGAAGTAGATGTAATTGTAGATGTTGCGGACGCTTCTTCTCTTGAGAGAAATTTATATCTCACAATTCAACTTATAGAGCTGGGAAAACCTGTTGTTATGGCGCTTAACATGATGGATATTGTTGCAGAGCGTGGAATGGAAATAGATATGCACAGACTGCCTGAAATGCTGGGTATTCCCATTGTGCCTGTTTCCGCAAGAAAAAGAACAGGACTGTCCGTCTTGCTGCACGCTATTGCACACCATAAGGATAAGCCTATGGACAGGGTAGAACATCATCATTCAAAGGGTATGCATATACACAGCCACCATGATGAATATGCTATGGTTTATTCCGATGAAATAGAGGATATTATAGACCTTATAAGTGCGCGGCTTATGGAAAAATTTCCCGATATGAAAAATTATAGGTGGCACTCTATCAAATTTTTGGAGAATGACAAAGATATAATTGAAAAATACAGTATTGATACTTCGGATATTATAAAGAAAAATTATGAATCCGATATTATAAATCAAAGATATGATTTTATACATGAGATTGTAAAAGAGGTACTTGTAAATAAAGAGGAAAAGAGTGTATTAACAGATACCATAGACAGTGTGCTGACTCATAGGATATGGGCAATACCTTCTTTTCTGTTTATAATGGCTGTTGTTTTCTTCCTGACATTTACCGTTGGTGATTTTCTAAAGGGATATTTTGAATTGGGTCTTGATTTTGTATCCAATGCCGTAAGGACAGGACTTGATTATATGCATATAGGAAATGTCATGACTTCACTGATTGTTGACGGTATTATTTCGGGTGTTGGAGGGATACTGACGTTTTTGCCTAATATTTTTATACTGTTTTTGGCTCTTGCATTTCTTGAGGACAGCGGTTATATGTCAAGAGTTGCCTATGTAATGGACGGGATAATGAGAAAAATAGGGTTATCCGGAAGGGCATTTATACCCATGCTTTTGGGATTTGGATGCAGCGTACCGGCGGTTATGGCGTCAAGAGCACTTGAGGATAAAGAGGACAGAATAAAAACAATATTGGTTACTCCGTATATGTCATGCAGTGCAAGACTTCCTATATATGTTTTAATGTCACAGCTGTTTTTCGGAAACAAAGCAATGATTGCCGCATATTCAATGTATGTAATAGGCGCAGTAATTGCTGTGTTGACGGAATTTATCATAAGTAAAATCTATAAAACCGATCCTAAGGAAAACAATCTTTTGATAGAACTTCCCGAATATAAAACACCTAATGCAAGGACAATTGCAATTTACGTGTGGGATAAGGTAAAGGATTATCTTTCAAAAGCCGGTACAACAATTTTTGTGGCTTCGATAATATTGTGGTTTTTATTGAATTTCGGAATGGACGGAATGACGGGAGATATGTCAACAAGCTTTGCGGCGGCAATAGGGAAAAAGGCAGAAATATTGCTTCGGCCTGCAGGATTGGGTCATTGGCAGATAGTCGTTGCGTTAATTTCGGGAATAGCGGCAAAAGAGGTCGTTGTATCAAGTATGAGCGTTTTATTCGGAGTCGGAAATATTGCTTCTGCCGAGGGTATGTCGCTGCTTTCTCAGCAGCTCACAGCTTTGGGATTCGGTGCGATTAATGCTTATTCAATGATGCTGTTCTGCCTGCTTTATATACCATGTGCCGCAACAATTGCGGTTATTAAAAGAGAAACCGGTTCATGGAAATATACCTTAATTTCAATTATTATGCAGGTAGGCACTGCATGGGTAGTGTCAACATTGTTTTATCAGATAGCCCGTTTGTTTGTCTGAATTGTATTATGAAACGACATAACAGTGACAAGATAATTTAGGATAAAGCATATTTGTAATTTACAATAAGAAACGGAGATTTCAATGAAAAAAACCATATCCATGATATACAGATTTGTATTCATATTGTTTTGCGTGTGGGGAATATGTCAGAAAATAGGATTTAATATTTTGACTTTCTCGCCGAGAATATTGAACTTTGCAATATATATTGATTTTTTGTCTTTGATATGTATTCTGACAGTTTTTGTTATAAGTGTAACCCATATGCACGGACGTATTTTAAGATGTATTAAATCCATACTGACATTGCTGTCTGCAGTGATTTTGTGGAGAAATATAAACTCAATGGGATTGCAAATAACCAATGAATGGATTTTATCTGTATTTTTGCCGGCAATGATGTGTATTGATTGGATTTTGTTTGAAAAAAGAGGGACATATAATTTTGCGGATCCTTTAATTTGGCTGATCGGTGCTTTGTTTGCCGGAATGTGTATAAACTTTCTTGTGCGTAATATATTCGGAATAAACGATTATTTATATGTTCTGGGATTGTATGAAACAAAAAATGAATTTATAAATCTGTTTATAGCCGCGATTATAATCAGTCTTATAATGTATATTTTTGATTGTGTCATTTATTCCTTCAGCAAAGGAAAGGCGGAAAACGGAGCAGCGCTTATATATCGCGTTTTATTTATTATACTTGAATGTTATGCACTTTTCGTTGTTTCGGACGGAGATCTTTCCGGTTTGATTTACAATATGAGATATTTCCATATACTCAGTAATTTTTTGTGTACGGTATATATTGCTGTTGTTATAATTTTTAATCTGATAAAATTCAGATCTCTGAAAAAAAGTATGGTACTATGTCCGAGAATTAAAGGCGCATTTACGGTGTATATGGTTCTTACAATGCTTGCACAAATATTTTGGGGTACGGGAAACTTCTATCTTTCACCGGCACAGATTATAATTTATTTTGCCGCACCGCTTATGATATTATTTGATTGGGTAATTTTTGATAACAGAGGGCATTACAGATTTTATGATCCACTGATATGGTTAATTCTTCCGGTAGTGTATGTATTATTTTCATATCCTTCCGTTATGAGCAGTGTATATGAAATATTAAAAGGAAGGACATTTTATGAAGTGCTGCCCTATACAGCGTTGGCTGCCGTTGGAATAGGATACATAATTTATATTTTTGATAAAATATTTTCACATAGGTGATAAAGAAAATAATCATAAAATGTCATATGTATTGATAAATTATAATTACGGATATTGTTTAAAAACAAATTACTTTATTATATTCTGCATTGTTGGTATCAATAAAATTTGAGGAGGTATGGCTGTATGGCTATACCTCCTGTTATCTTTACAGTTAAAGTTTTACTCTTTTTGTGATGTTATAGTTTTTACTTTTAAAAGGTCGGTTGTACCGTTTGTTCCGGAGGTTATTACAACCCTGTCACCGTCCTTGACCTGTTCATGCATTTTGGCGCAGGCTATTGCGTGCGCATACATTTCGTGAAGATCCTCCTGATAAATTGATTGTATGGGACATACACCCCATACAATTGACAGTTGATGAAAAGTCTTATCATTGGGTGTAGTGCCTATTATATTTACCTTTGGTCTGAATTTTGCCACACGTCTTGCGGTATGTCCGGAGTTTGTGACGGCAATAATTGCATTTGCGCCGATATCCTTTGCGGTTGTGCAGGCGGCGTCACAAATTGCATTTGTTATATCGTTTTTATCTGTACTGAATTTGATATTCTCATATGTTCCCATCTCAAAAGCGTCTTTTTCGGCTTGTTCTGCAATTTTGGACATTACTTTAACAACAAGAGCAGGATGATCTCCTATTGCTGTTTCTCCTGACAACATAATTGCTGAAGTACCGTCAAAAACTGCATTGGCAATGTCAGTGATTTCTGCTCTTGTAGGGGTATTGTTGTGTATCATTGATTCCAGCATTTGGGTTGCGGTTATTACTGTTTTACCATGCTGTACACATTTATCAATTAACAGTTTCTGAAGTCCGGGAAGATGTTCAAAGGGTATTTCGACACCCATATCTCCTCGTGCTATCATTATTCCGTCAGAGCGATCCAATATATCATCAAAATTATTTACTCCTTCTATATTTTCTATTTTTGATATTATTTTTATTTTGCGTCCTCCGTGAAAGTCGAGAAAATTTCTTAATTCTTTAACATCATTACCGTTTCGCACAAATGATGCGGCAACAAAATCAACATCTTCCTTTATTCCGAACAATAAATCTTCTTCGTCACTTTTAGAAATAAACGGCATATCAAGATTTATCCCGGGAACGTTTATCCCTTTTCTGTTGGACAATGTGCCGCCTACCTCTACACTGCATATAATATCATCGCTGATGATTTCTTTTACTTTGAGTTGTATAAGACCGTCATTTATTAATATTATATTGCCCGGACTGAGTTTTTTTGGAAGTTCTTTATATGTTATACTTACTTTTTTGTTGTCTCCGGAAACGTTTCTTGCAGTAAGTATGAATTCATTTTTACTTTTTAATTCCGCACAATTATCCTTAAAGGTACCGATACGTATTTCAGGACCTTTTGTGTCCAGCATCAGTGCCGCCGGAATTTTAAGTTTTTTTCTTACAGACTTAAAAGTATCTATTGTTTGTTTATGAATTTCATGTGTTTGGTGTGAAAAATTAAGTCTTGCTACATTCATGCCGTTTAAAAGCATTTGTTCGATAGATTCTTCATTCCATGAACTGGGACCGAGTGTACATATTATTTTTGTTTTTCTCATTTTAATCTCCATTCTGCTGCCAATGCGGCGGCACAAATCCTAACGTGTAAAAGAAGCAAGCAGATTGCCGTTTTGAGTGACGACGGCGTATGTGTATACTCCGAGTCACGAAAAAAGGTGAGATGCAAAGCTTATTTTTCACGTTA
>CASFSH010000404.1 GCA_949297205.1 uncultured Bacillota bacterium
GTTTCATATTTCTTCAGCTCATCATATATATACCGGAATATTTCCGTACCGATTTTGTCAACTTCAGCTTCATTGTTTCCGAATTTAGGACAACGGTTTAAAATATATTGATAAATTCTGTCATACCCTTCAAAATTTTTATCACAAATCTGTGCCAATTCCCGAAGTGTAATCAGCTTTTCGTCATAAACTGCCTTCTTTATAGCGGCAAGCGAATCTATGACATTAATTACACCGGGGAAATTAGGATAACAGAAATTATATTTTGCCCCTCCTGCCGCCGCATCCCGTCCACATTTGATACAATCATCAAGAAATGCCGAAGCAAGCGGACTCGATGCATAAAGTCTTCTTTGCAATGTAAGCTCCATTACTCCCAACACATGAGATTCTATTATCTGTGACATGACTTTTTTACATAATTCAAAAAAATCAAAAAACGTATTCAGGTTATCCAACGAAAAATCAACATCATGAGCAAGATAAGCTTCCTTTTCGTCTCCTCCGCAGCCTATTCCCATATTTTTTAATATTCCTATTACATAAGGCTTCCTTTTTTCACTTAAAATAAACTCCAATGATTTTGTAAGATTTACATATGGCGTTGCTACTGCAATATTTGAAGATGCAATAGGGGTAATTTCAACACAGGTACTATGTATGTAATATCTCGCATCACGCTGTGAAACACCCGCTCTTATCAGCCCTTCCTGAATTATCCTGTCATTGAAAATTGATGGTCTTGTATATCCCTTTGCTATCATATCAATACATTTGTAAAGTAAATCATCAGGCATATCTTCGGTATAACATACAGCTACCGACGGATTTATAAGCTTTGTTGTACCTATTGCTTCAATACACATATAAGACAGCTCATTCCATACCGGATTTGCATCACGGTCGACTCCGCCTATCATAATTGACGCCGGCCAATCACCATATACTTCATTATTTTTATAATATAGATTTTCAATAAGTTCAAATGCAAATTCCTTTGTTATTTTTCCGTCTTCAATATCTTTTTTATAATAAGGATATAGATAATTGTCAATTCTTCCTGTAAGACTTATATCTCCCACCAACACCAAACAAAACTGCAAAAACCACATACATTGCATTGCCTCATAAAACCCGGTACATGGTTCATACGGGGCTTTTTTGAAATTTTCCGCCATTTTTAAAAGTTCTTCTTTTCTTTTCACATTTTTTTCTTCTTTTGCATATTCCTCGAGTTTAATACGAAATCTTTGGGCATATTTTAAAACACCATTTAATGTTATCATCATTGATTCATAAAAAATATGCTTTTCAATGCTGTCTCCTTTTGTATAATCAATTTCAGAAATCTTTTCTTCAATTTCGTTTAATATTGCCCCTATCCCATTATGCAAAAGTTTTTCGTAATTAACAACTCTGTGTGCCGTATATGCAGGCGTCGCTCCGCTCATCATTCCTGTATTTTCAAGAATAATATCCGCTGTTTTAATATCTTCTGTCATTTCTTCCGTTAACGTAAATTGGTTTGTGAATCTGCCCGCAAGTAATTCTGTATCATTTATTTCAATACAGTAATTTTCAAACATATACGCATCCATTTTTGCTCTTTTTATGTTATGAAATTTTTCGCCCGCAGTTTCAAGTATGGATTTTTTATATAAATAATTCTGCTCTATATATTTGTCATCATTATGTGCATTGTCATAAGCAATGTTTCTGAGTTTTTCTTTTTTATCCATTTTCTTCACCTTTATTTTTTTATTTCAAAATTATTTTATCATATTTTTTTACTGCTTGTCAATACAACTTGTCATTTACATCACTGTAATTCATATTTTAAAAAAATAGAAAAGTTGTAAAATAAAATGACCAAAAAAGATGACTCACATTGAGAACTCTGATATAATGTTAAGTGACCAAACTAAACATAGAAAAGAGTAATCAATATGAGTCAAGTAAATAATA
>CASFSH010000405.1 GCA_949297205.1 uncultured Bacillota bacterium
GTCCGTCAGGCTACGATTTCGCTATTGCTTCTTCTCTCCCACACCTCACGATGTGAAACTTGCAAGTCGCTATCGGGTTCGTCGGCAACTACGCCCCTTTGGACTTTCACCATAGAATTGTGACATGCCCGTCATACAAAAAACACAGCATCGGTGATGCTGCCGATGCTGCCGGTTTTTTTGATTATAATTATTTTTCAAAAGTTTTTAAAGCCGAAACCGGCATGACACCGGGCGCATATAAAAAATCATTTAACCGATAAATATTAATATACTTAATCAGTTTTAATTATCTGTATATAATAATTATACTTCAGATATTGTTATGAAAAAAATAAAGTGTTTGTGTTTCAGAATCAAAAAAATACACATTAAAATAAGCATACTTGTGATCCTTGTATGTCTCTTCATAATCACTTTTGTCATATATATATAAATAGTCATATTCGGATATGCATGATTCATCAAAATCATAGTTTACCACAAGTTCATTTTCAGGCGTATTCCTTTTTATCGCCTCAACACAATCCTCAAACTCACTAATATAAGAAAGGAGTTCATATTTATCCTTTTTCGTAACAGGCGCTAAATATTTGTTTGATGATAAATCAACATTTTTAAATTTGTAAATTCCAAAATCCGTATAATCTTGAAATCCTCCGGAAGTATAAAATTCTTTATATACCGGATTTCCCACGGAAACAATAACTTCATCCCTAAAAGAATTATAAATATAATCAATAAAAAAACAAAATACAGCAATCCCCAAAATTGCAATCATAGCAAAAATAAAGACTATCCTAAAATATTTTACTCGCATATACCAAACCCTTTACCATCACTATTTTCTTTTATTTTGTATATAATTGGTCTTTCAGAACCAATAGGTACATTCGGTGTGTGCAAAATTAAATTAAGCTGTCCATTATCCTCAAAAATCATTCCATGACCCCCATCTTGTTTAAATAAGGGGTCAATATGTATAAATTCGCCGTTAATTTCTCCGTTATCCGAATATGCCATACATTCCACATATTGTCCGTTTATAAACGTACTCCAAATCATAACAAGTTCATCTTTCTTTGTTCGAAACATGAAAGGTCCATCCGTAACATAATGACTGCCATTTGATTGTTCAGATACGTAATAAGGTTCAGACGCGGCAAACAATGTCACAGGTTCTCCTATACTGCCTGTAAAATCATCTTTCAATTCAATATAACACATTGTGCCATCAATAATCTGTGTATGTTCATGGCAAAATACCAAATACAGTTTGTTATTTTTATCAATATACAATGTACCGTCAAGACATTCCCAACCTTTTGGGGTAAGTGCATTTTCGCTGCATTTTTCATATGGACCGATAATTTTCTCGGAAACAAGCGCAAAAGTACCTCTTAAACCGTCTTTTTGAAGAAATGTAGCAAGCATATAAAATTTATTATTATATTTCCATATCTCCGGTGCCCAATTAGCTGGATTATTTAATCCCTGTTTTTCTGTATTACAACATTCAATTGGATTGGACCATTCTATTAAATCTTCAGAAATGTATACATCAAAACCACCGGTCCTAACTCCGAAATCTTTTGCACGCGTGCCAAAAAGATACCATTTCCCATTCTCTTTTATTATAAACGGATCTCTTATGTTTATTTCATTAAGTTTCATATATAAATCGCCTCATATAAATGTTATTACATCTTGAATTTTATCGTTGACATTGTATCATATATTTTTAATACTGTCAACGTATAACTTAATCATTTATTGTTTTCTTCCTTCAATTCAAATTAACAGCAACAAAAAAACACAATACAAAAGATCATCTCCAATGTATTGTGATTTTAATTTGGCTTTCATGGACGAAATAGATGCCACGAGTTTTCCCTCTATTTCATTCCCAATTGCCTGAATCGCTCAAATCCTGCGATGCAGGATTTATTTAATGTATTTAGTATAACACAAATTGTTGCCAAGATCAATATTTTCAAGCAAAAAATCAAGGAAACATTCTATTCTCCTATATAACGAAAGCGAGGAACCTGCTTGCCATTTACCTCAACCAACTCTTCCCACATTGAAAGCGGTCTTACCCAAAACTTGGAAATGTCAATAAAAGTCCAGTCGAAATTTACCCCAAATTTCTGAAACTACTTTAATTCTTCAACC
>CASFSH010000406.1 GCA_949297205.1 uncultured Bacillota bacterium
AATAATATATACCCTCTGTTGCATTTATACAACAGCTGTATCTTGTAATATCTTCTTTTCCCTCAGAAGTTATTACCGTACCGCATACCATTGCGACAGAATCAAGTATATGAAAAACCTGTGATACAGATGACTCTTTATTCTTTTCACATACACTGTTCATCTTACAGAATAATGCTTTTATAAATCTTGATGCAGAGGAAAAATCACCGGGAAGTCCAAAAGCTGCCGCACCCTGACAAAACGGAATCAATTCAAGAGAATCGGAGAATTTATTTTGTGCATAACCTGCCGAAAGATGAATATACTGCCGGACATTTTCACAGTGAAACTCAAACGGCGGATTATTTGTTAATACACCGTATGGATTATCATAAATATTCATTCCGGTTTTAGTATATTCCACCGTAATACTTCCCGATTTATCTGATACTATCCAATGCAGAGGCGCTAATGAAAGCGACGGTATAAACGGTATATTAACAATATCAATATCTTTTAAAAGATTTTTAGCTTCCGATAAATTTTTGCAGCTTCCCAATGTATATAAAATTAATTCATATGGTGTAAGCATTTTTTTTGATGACTTTTCCTCCGAAATATATTTGGCATTTTCCGGAAAGTTTAGTCCTGCCATACAAAGTCCATTTTCATTTACAGCTTCCGCATACAAAGGATAATTGTCCGTTACATTTGCCATTCCGATTATGGCATAATGTTCATTTAAATTCCCCATACATTTTGTCGATATAACAAACTCGCGTGGAGTTATAACCACCCTTTCTTTAAAAGAATATTCTATATCCATGTTTCGTCCGAAATATAAAGACTCATTCTGTAATGTAAAAGCAGTACACATATTAAAATCCTCATTTCATTAAAATATTGCAGTTTATACTTAGCTTTACCTGATAGATTTTTTTTATAACAATTATCTGCACTTCTTTAATTATTATTTTTGAGAAGAAATCTTTGGTGTCAAAGGATTCATGTTTTCCAAACTTCTCCAGAAATAAAACTCCGGTGTGCCTGTTTCTGCATCATAGCTGTATTCCAATATATTTGTCTTTTGCCCGTCAAGAACAGTAATATCAACAATTTTTCCCAAAACATCTTTTAACACTGCGATACACACATATTCTGAAATGTTGCTTTTTACTTCAAATTCAACATTTCCGTTGACATCTTTTACATTAGTTACATCAAATATTTTCGTACATTCAATTGTATATGTCTCTTTTTCAATCATTGTACTTCCGGTTTCTGAAACGATGCCGTCAACTACAAAAGTATAAGTATGTCCTTCGGTCATTGTATTTGAAAAATTAACCGAAATCTCCTTTTGATTTAAACACTCTGTAGTGTAAGCGTTAATTAAAACACCGTTATCATAAACTTTAATATTACTTCTGCTTACACTTTCCGTATCAATATTTTTGTTAAATATGATTTTTGCAGTATTTAAGTTGTCAGATGTAATGTCTGCTACCTTTGGAGTCAGAATTTCCGTAACAGTGACATTATCTATCCAGTATATACCGTTTCCCGTATCTTCTCCGGCATAATTGTCACGTATGTTGCTTACGGAAAACATAATTTCAGACGGCAAACCGTTATTACTTGCATTTTCACTCTTTTCGGTTATCTGTTCACCATTACGAGAAACGCTTACTGTATAAAAATTTGTTTTTGCATTTAGTATTTGCTCTGTTGTTGTAACATTCTCATTCAATCCGCAAAGGTATCTTTTTGTGTCCCCTATAGTTCTGTGCCAATATCCGCCGCCGAATACAACCATCTTTAAAAATGGGGAATTATTCTGATTTAAAGCGGTTCCCCAGTCATGTATTCTGCGGCTTTGTCTTTCAAACCGCGTATCATATGATATTTTTATCAGCTCGTCGCCCGAAACATCATAATCAAGATAGGCTTTCAAAATAGACTCATCCGAACCTTTTGTTAATTTTAATCCTTTATTGCCGGTTTTGCTGTCCGTTTCAACGCTTATAACATCACCGTCTGATAACTCAAATGTCCAGCCATTATGATGATATACACCCGGCTGATTCAATAAAAATCCATCCCAGTCCTCAAAATCATAAGAAGCAATAATATTTTCATTACTGTTATACAAAGTTTTAAAATTAAATGTATAATCTTTACTCATAGGATTTACGGTATTTATGTTTTGCGGAAGTATTTTTGTCAAAACTTTCACACTGCAGTCTGCACCGTTATCTGCAGGGCTGTTAAAATCTATCTTTAATATGTTTCCTGTTACCGACACACTGTATTCATCAGGAGATAACGGCAGAGAATACTTATAAATCTTCAAAGTATTTTCATTTACCGTATCGGGATTAATATCACAGTTAAAATACAGCTTTATGCTGTTAATACTTCCCGATTCTGAATTTTCTTCGGGGATTGTCTTAAAAATTCCCATATTTCCAGAATCAATATGTATATTGTCAATCCAGTATACAGCATCACCCGTATCTCCATATATTTTATACGGTTCCTGGTATGCTGTTTCAAATAGGATATATTCGGCATCTCCCGTGTTACATTGTCTGTTTTCTGAGGTACTTACAAGAGTACCGTCCCTGTATACCCATATGCTGTATGTACCGTTTATTGTATCAATTTCACGTTTAATTGTCAAGTAAACATCATCAGGTACAGTGGATAGATATGTGTTGTATCCCGATGTTGAAACACCGTACATCCACGCAGAGTGCGTAAACAATGACGCAATGTTTCCCTCTGCCGAAGCGATGCTTCCAAGATTTTTTATACCTCCTCTGTAGTTTTCAATTCTCAAATCAAAACTTACCGTTATGGGTTGCCTTTGAATTTCTTTATTTATATTCAGTTTTGCATAGGTTTGACTTTTTGATTCAAGATTTTCTGCCGCTCTTATTATTTTTAAAGCCTTGTTTCCGTATATATCTTCTTCAATACTCATGCTGTCACCCTGCGCGACACTAAAGGACCAGTCGGTATTCTGCGGC
>CASFSH010000407.1 GCA_949297205.1 uncultured Bacillota bacterium
CTTTTTATGTCAGCTACAATTCTGTTTATGCATAATTTTCTGTGAAAATGTATATTTTTGCTCACCAATACTCATCTCGGACAGAGACATTTATTATATGTTTGTAAAAAGTTTATTCGCTTGTAAGTATTCGATAATTAATGTAGCTCCATAGAATAATACTTCCACCAATTTTTGCATTTCCATTAAGAAAATAAATAATAGTAAACATAATAAAAAATGAAATCACAGCATATATAATAATTAAAATTTTCGCGTGAGATTCTTTCATAGGTCGTTTTCGAATCGCATATCTGTAAATTGCAATTGGTACAGTATATATAATTATTGTAATAATAAAACCAATCAATATATTTATTAAAAACATACCGGATAAATTATTTTCAGAATCGTAATGTTCATTATTTTCAGTTGATGCCATTTGAACTGTATCTTGTGGGACGGGATAATTCACACTGTTGATAAGTGATAAAAAGTCATTATAATAATTTGTATTTTCCGTTCCGGAAAATTGATACTGATACATCCAACCATTATCAATATACAGTAATATAGTTATGTCCAATGATATATTTATACCTTCTATAGATTGCGAAACATGGTTGATGCATTTATAGTATTCTCTATTGTTGTATGTAACTATTTCTATATCTGATTCATCACATTCAAGAAGCTGTACTAATTCTGATTTGGAAAAAGTGGAATTATCAATGTCAGATCTGGTTAAACCTATTTTATCCGAGGATGGTAATTGTTCCCACAAATCAATACTGCCGTATATTATGTTAAATACTGGGTTGTCGTTATGAGTAAATTTAACATCTATAAATTTTCTCGTTTCAGACATTGGTGTTTCACTCCAATTTTCCGGAATTGTAAAAGTAACACCTGAATTTGTATCAATGTATGTGTTTAGCTGAGTTTCAGCATAAGACATAATTGACAAAAAATAAGTAAAAATAATAATCATAAAAGGTATGTTTATTAATTTATATTTTTTTAACATTGTATCTTTAACCCCGCTTTTTATTTTTTGCTGTTTATAAGGATTGTATACATTTAATTCACAAATATAAGTCGAATGATGTTTAGTTATAGTTTATGTATTGTTTGATATTTCCTTTACTTTCAGAAAAAACATATAATTTACGACATTTTTTATTTTATCAGAAAAATAGTATAATGTCAATATTTTATTGAAATATTGTAAATTGAATTTTGTAATATAAAATTTTAATGTTGTTTGCATTTTTTTATTTCACATACAAAACAAAAATAAACTCCGCAGAATGTTTATTCCTTGGAGTTGTTATTTCATAAAGATAATTTTTTTAATAGTTCAAAGGCGCTTTCCTCAGAAGCGGAGGGAACAAATTCAGCACCCACAAAGCCGTTATAATTATTTTCTTTTAATGCGTCAAAAATTTTTCTGTAGTTTATCGTTCCGGTGCCCGGTTCATTTCTGCCCGGACAGTCTGCAATATGTATATGACCTATAAGAGAAAGAATATCAATCATTTCAGTTATATTGAAATCATCTTCCATGTTCTGATGATATATGTCATATAAAATTTTTACATACGGAGAATTTATTTCAGAAACAATCTGTGCTATTTGTTTTGCATTTGGCATAAGATATTTTTCCCGCTCCATACGGTTTATTGGCTCTACAAGCAGAGTCATTTTGTTTTGCTCAAAAAGTTTTTTTGTTACGTCTATATTTTTTAATACATTTGCTGTTTGTTCGTCATAAGAAAGATTTTCAATACAATCTCCTACAGTTGCAATAAGTGCTTTTGCACCGAGTTTATGTGCTGTTTCAATTGACTGTAATGTGATATCGCAAAGCATTTGTGTTTTATCGGAATTAAGCATATAATTTCCTATACTGTTCATTTTGTAATCATCTTTGCTGTCTATGCAGAAACAGGATACATTCATTTCAAGATCATTTATAATATTCTTTATTTCATCTATGTTTTTGTTTGACCATTTCCAAAATTCAAAAGTATCAAAACCATTTTTCTTTATGTTTCTTATTTTATCCGGAAAATCCATATTGCCGTACATAATATCGGCACAAATACTGAATTTCATTATTATCACTCCCTTAAACAGTTATTGAGTTTTTCCACTCCTTCTTTTATGCTCATATCTGGCCTAAATACACTTGATGTTCCCACTACAAACATATCCGCACCGGCATTGTACATTTTCGGTACATTTTCAAAGCTGCAATTACCGTCTGTTTCAATCAGAATATTATTAAGGGATTTATCCGAAAGTATTTTTTTCAGATTTTTTATTTTATCAAAAATACCGGGGACAATTTTTTGCCCTGCAAATCCGGGGTTGACGCTCATAATAAGCACCATATCCAATTGAGGAAGGATCTCATCGAGAACAGATAAAGGTGTTGCAGGATTTAATGCAACAGCAGCTTTTGCACCTTTTTCCTTAATCATGGAGACGGCTCTTTGCAGATGAATTGTACTTTCATAATGTACAGATATGAAATCTCCTTCTTTTATATTCAGCTTTTCTATTATGCTTTCGGGATTTTCTGCCATAATATGATAGTCAAAAGGCAGAGATGTACCTTTTCTCAGTTTTGAAAGAAGTTCAGGTGGAAGCATAAGGTTGGGAACAAAATGATTGTCCATTATATCACAGTGGAGATAATCTATTCCGGAAATTTCTATTTCATTCAAAGCTTTTCCCATATTAAGAATATCTGCACACATTATTGATGCTGAAAGAAAATGTTTTTTCTTTTCTTTTATGGGTATAAATGCAGCTCCGTACAAAGGAGAGTTTTCTCCAAGACCTGCACGGGAAACATATGGAAGTCTGCCTGCCGCCGTATAACAGTGTGATTTGATATAATCTATTAAAGGGTTGAGATACAGTTCTTCCTGCATAGATAATCCGCCGCTGAACAAAAGACAGTCAGGGGATAATAAATTAATGATTGATACAAGTCCATTTCCAAGCATACGTATTGCACTGTTAATGGCAAGTATCGCTTTCTCGTTACCTTTAGCAGCAGCATCAAAAAGATCTGATGCCTTTTTGTATTTACCAAGAAGTTCTTCTGCAGTAATATCAAGACCTCCTCCGGCACAGTATTTTTCAAGACAGCCTTTTTTTCCGCAGCCGCAGACACGCCCGTTTTCCTCCGCCGGCAGATGCCCCAGTTCTCCGGCACACCCCAATGCACCGTTAAATATTGCTCCGTTCAAAACTATACCTGTTCCTATTCCGGTACCAAGTGTTACGCATACAAGGCAATTTTTGCCCTTTCCTTCACCGCAGAGATATTCACCCCATGCCGCTGCACGGGAATCCTGTACAAGCCGTACCGGAATTGATAGAATATCTTCAAGTGTGTCGGCAAAATTTTCTGTAAGTGCTTCTATATTCGGAGCCTTTAATATTTTTTTGCCATCATCACTTACTGTTCCGGGTATGCCTGCTCCGCAGGATAAAATATCGGAAAAGGAAACATTGGTTTCCATGCAAATATCTTCAATTTCTTTTTTTATAAACAGAGGCAGGTTTGTAATATCCTTTATATATGATTTTCGGCTTTTAAGCAAAATTTTTTGTTCAGTATCAAATAAACCTATATTAATTTTTGTACCTCCGATATCAATCCCTATTTTATACATAGTAACTTTCCTTTCGTGAATTATGACAGACGGGTAATCGCAAAGAAAATATTTTGCAATTACCCGATTATGCCGTATAAAAATATATCTGATGAAATACTACATTTCACCATTTTCAATGGCGCTTATCATATCTATTCGTTTTTGATGTCTTCCGCCTTCATATTCGGCATTTAAAAATTCATCTACAATCATTTCCGCAGTGGCAGTTCCAATAACTCTTGCTCCGAAAGCTACAATATTTGCGTTATTATGCTGTTTTGCAAGCTTTGCACTGTAGGGTTCCGAACATACAACGGCTCTTATGCTTTTAACCTTGTTTGCGGCAAGTGATATTCCAACTCCTGTGCCGCAAATCAATATACCGCAGTCACATTCACCTTTTGCGACCATGTCGGCAGCTTTTTTTCCGTAAATGGGATAGTCGGTACGTTCATAACTGTCAGTACCAACATTAATTATCTCATGACCTTTATCTTCAAGGTATTTTTTAATATGGTTTTTCATATCCACTGCAATATGGTCATTTCCTATAACTATTTTCATTATATATCTCCATTGTAAATTATTCTATTATGTAAGGTTCGCCATCTGTTTTGGTCCAGTCTACCAATGCTTTCATAAATTTGCCGTATTTTGTAACAAGCTCTGCCTGTGCTTCATCAAAACGGGTGATCGGATAAACCTTTGTTGGAACGTGTTTGTAAACCCATGCATTGTCTTCAAGAAGTTTCATTGCATTTTTGCAGGCTTCAATGTTAAGATCTGTTTCTCTCGGATGTGTGCTTAACATATCAATTGCTTTTACATTTAACTGTTCAACATTTACCAGTCTTTTTTCGCCTGTATGATATGCACCTATTGCAAGCTGTCCGCACATTCTTGTCATATTAATTGCCAAATCAAGTGATTCATTTGTTTCAGCCCATTCCATAACAAGTTTAAATCCTCTTTCATTTTGAGGGACGTCTTCTGATAAATGGTCATTATGGTCTGTTCTTGTTGTCAGATATTCTGCCGGCAATTCATCAGGTGTATATACTTCTTTTGCACCATATTTTTTTGCATTTTCAAGAGA
This sequence comes from uncultured Bacillota bacterium, assembly GCA_949297205.1. Taxonomy (GTDB): domain Bacteria; phylum Bacillota; class Clostridia; order UBA1381; family UBA1381; genus RGIG1988. Next base: position 4,750 of record CASFSH010000407.1, read on the forward strand.
TTTTCTGTTTATGTCAACAGCAACAACGTGTGCTCCTCTCATTGCAAGAAGACTTATTGCTCCGCAGCCCATGTATCCGCAGCCTACAACCGCAACTTTGTCACCCACAACAGGTATTCTGACCTTACTTACGGCACTTATAAGACATGATAACGGCTCCAAAACGGCTTCTTCATCTGCAACATTATCGGGGATTTTAAATAAATATTTGTCAAGTGAAAGGGCATATTCCGTATTTCCACAGAATAAACCGCTGACTCTGTCACCAACCTTGAATTTGGTTACATTTTTTCCTACTTCACATACTACGCCTATAGGTTCGTGTCCAAAACTCATACCTTCTTTTCCATGTTCCCAGTCATAATGCTCCGATCTGCATACTCCACAGTATTTATTTTTTACCAATACTTCATTGCCGTTTTCTATAACAGGCATTTCTTCATCAATAAGTGCTGTTTTTTTAGGTCCTACTGCAACTAATTTTTTCATAATAATCCTCCTTGACGGTTTATTTTTATGTTCTCATTGTATCATGCGATTTGTTATAAGTAAATGTATAATTCCGAAAAGAATATTGACAATTCAGACGTTTTATGCTACTATGTTTTCATCAGATTACAGGAGGAAAAAAAATGAACGTCTTATTCTGCAATAAAACAAATCAGCCTATAACGTCATGTCAGATGCATTCTCATGATTGCTGGGAGATTATACTTCATCTTGAAGGCCATGTTACCTCTGTTATAGGGCAAAAGAAATATAATATATCAGAGGGAGATATTATGATAATACCCCCCAATATTATGCATGACGGAAATTCCGATTCTTTTTACTGTGATATGTATCTGCAGTGTGAGAAT
>CASFSH010000408.1 GCA_949297205.1 uncultured Bacillota bacterium
AAATCTTCGGTGTTTTTAAAAAGTTCTTCTTGTTCTTTTGTAAATCTATGAAAGCATATTCCGCCGTTTTCTTTGAGTATTTTAACAGTTCCTGTTGCTATAGTTTGGAGTTGTTCTAATTCAACATTCATTTTAATCCTCCATTCCGCCGCAGATGCGGCGGCACAAATCCTAACGTGTAAAAGAAGCAAGCAGATTGCCGTTTTGAGGGACGACGGTGTATGTGTATACTCCGAGTCGCGAAAAACGGTGAGATGCGCAGCTTATTTTTCACGTTAAAACGTCCTTCCTATTTCCTTAATTTATTTTTATAGATACGAATATCTTGTCTATAATGCTTTGGCAATAATTTTCTATCATATTTTTATCGGCAAAGTTTCTCATATCAAACGAATATGTTTTTCCGAGTTGTTCGGATTTAGATATTCCAAGCGGATGATACGGCATAAATTCTATGGATTTAATACACGAATATTGGTTTGCAAGTCTTGCAATACTGTCAAAATGCTCTTGCCTGTCATTTATGCCGGGAATAATGGGACATCGTAAAATGACATGAGCATTTACACTGCATAAAGCGGAAAGATTTTCTAATATGAGTTTATTATCCGCCCCGATATATTTTTTGTGATTTTCAGGATTTGTTTCTTTACAGTCAAACAGAAAATAATCTGTATACTCTGCCGCTTTTAAAATATTTTCCTTTAATGTGAAACCGGATGTTTCAATACAGGTTGAATAACCTTTTGCTTTGCACATTTTTAAAAGCTCATATAAGGAGTCAAATTGCATAAAAGGTTCTCCGCCCGAAAAAGTAACACCACCGTCATCAGCAAAAAACACATCATCCTTGGCAATATCCTCCATGATTTCTTTAAGCGGATATTCTTTACCAAGTATTTTTAGCGATGACATCTCGCAAATGTCGACGCATTTTCCGCACATAACGCACTTTTCTCTGTTGATATGATGAATATTATTTTCAAAGGTGTGTACACTGCAAGGACAGATTCCTGCACATTTTTTACACAATATACATTTTTCGTTTGAAAACGAAAGCTCTTGTTCAACGGATTTGCTTTCGGGATTATGACACCATACGCAGTCAAGCGGGCATCCCTTGAAAAATACAACCGTTCTTATTCCCGGACCGTCATTTACGGAAAAATGCTGAATATTAAATATATTTGCTGTTTTTGACATTTAAAACAAGCTCCTTTCCTATTCCCATAGTCATTCCTCTCACGCCCCATTTGCTGATACCATAAGCAAATGGGGCGGGACGAAACCCCATTTCGGAACAAACATTTACAATGTTTCCTTTGATCCCTAAATCGCGCATATATTTAGCTTCCGCTTGCAGTGCAAAAAACATTCCTTTTAGATTTACATTCATGGTATCATCCCAACCTACTTCTGTTTTTTCAAAAAAACCGACTGATTTTGGACCGTTATCTTCACTTGAAACAATGCCGGCATTATTTACAAATACGTCTATATTTCCCCATATTGAATGAGCTTTTTTATTGAGGGAACTGCGGAAGAAACATCCGCAATATCCCATACAATATATTCTGTGTTTTTACCCAGTCTTTCCTTTGCCGCTATAAGTTTTTTTCATTTCAGCCGGTAATGATTACTTTATATCCCTTATTCTGAAATAATTTAGCCGCCGCAAAGCCTATTCCTTTATTTGAGCCTGTTATTAAAACAACCATATTTTTTACTCCTATATTGTTTCATTTGCGCTTCTTGATATAATTTCGTCCTGTAAGCTTTTTGGTATTGTAACAAAGAAGTCACTGTATCCGCCTATTCTGACAAGTAAATCCTTATACATATCAGGATTTTTCTGTGCCTCAATCAAGGTTTCCGTGTCAACAATATTAAACTGTAATTGTGAGCCGTGGGTTTTTAAATAACCCTTTATCAGCGCAGCAATTTTTTTCGGCTCAACACCTTTGTTTATCTTAACATTTACCGATGTACCGCCTAAAAATCTCGAAGGCTCCCATGCAATGGTTGACGCAAGCGACAGAGTAGGTCCTAAATTATCATATCCCTGAACGGGGCAGCTGCCGTCATTCAAAGGCTCACCTGATTTTCTGCCGTCCGGTGATGCCGGTGTTGTTCTTCCTTGAATTTCGTGTTCACGATATGAAAATGCGCCCGGAATTACCTTTGCT
>CASFSH010000409.1 GCA_949297205.1 uncultured Bacillota bacterium
AAAAGTGATAGTGAATGACATAATAACCAAATTTCTGAATTTTAAATTACAGTAATTTTTTTAATTAAAAAAACCATTACAATGAAAATAACAGTGAAAAAATATCTAACAGATAATCGCTCAATTTTTTCTTTTCCACATCATTGGCTGCAACAAGTTCGACCTCACCAACATTTTCCCCGTTTTTTGTAAATACCATTTTGCCAATGACATCTCCTTTTACTACAGGAGCAGTTACATACTCAGGAATAATTACTTCGTTTTCACAGCTTCCTTTTTCACTTTTTGAAAGCAGCAAAGAAAACGATTCTTTCGCACTGACTGCAAGTTCCTCATACACACCTTTTTTCACTGCCACTCTGCCCACTTCATCATCCTGTTTTATCGGTTTATCTATTGCATAATTTGCAAAGCCGTAATCAAGTAAAGTTCTTGCAGCGTCGAATCTGTCATTTGAGGTCGGGGCTCCCAAAACAACCGCAATCAGTTGAAGATCATCTCTTAATGCCGTTGCGGATAGACAGCACAGTGCTTGAGATGTGGATCCTGTTTTCAGTCCGTTAGCTCCCGGATAAAATCTTATTAATTTATTTGTGTTTGCCAAATCAAATTTACCATCATGCATTTTATCCGTCCAAATAGTTGTAAATTCAAAAATTTTTTCATGCTTTAACAATTCAGCAGACATCAATGCAACATCTCTTGCTGAGGAATAATGGTCATCTGCATCGAGTCCGTTTGTATTTGTAAAATGTGTATTTTCCATTCCAAGTTCTGCCGCACGTTCATTCATTGCATTAACAAAAGCTTCCTCGCTCCCATTGATATATTCAGCCATTGCAACACATCCGTCATTTGCAGATGCAACGGCGATGCCTTTTATCATTTCATATACCGAAAGCTGTTCTCCTGCTTCAAGAAACATTGTTGAGCCGCCCATAGACATAGCTCTTTCACTGACAGGCACCATATCCTCCATGGTTATTTTCCCTTCATCCAACGCCTCCATTATAAGAAGAAGTGTCATTATTTTAGTTACACTTGCAATGGGCAGATGCTCATCGGGATTGCTTTCATAAAGAATCTGTTTTGTACTCTGTTCCATTAACACTGCCGATTTAGCATTTACCGTTATGCTGTTTTCGGCATATACCGGCATAGATAAAACAAATGAAAAAATACAGCATAAAGAAATAAATCTTTTCATAAATATCCTCCGTTCAAGTAAATATATTAATTTCCGATTTATTTTTATATTATGCCGTATTCTGCAATTTATTCCGTATTTTTATCGTTAGTCACATTCCCATTCCCGGAAACGGGAATTATCTCACCCAAGTATTTGGGTTCAGGATTAAAGATTACCATAATAAAATCCTTTACTCTTGCAATGATTTCTCTGGCATCTCTGTATGACTGTCCTCTGTATTTATGTCTGTCGGCAGTCACACCCACTGCTTCAATTCCCAATTTATCTGCAATATACAAAGCTCTGTACATATGATATTTCTGTGTAATTACTATTGCTTTTTTTACTTCAAAAATATCTCTTGCACGGTACATTGATTCATAAGTAGAAAAACCGGCATGATCCATAAAAATATATTCCGATTCAACTCCCTTTTCCATTGCATAATTTTTCATAACATTCACTTCATCATAATTTACTCTTCCATGATCTCCGCTCATTATTATTTTTGGTGCAATTCCTTCCGTGTATACCGAAATACCGGTGTCAAGCCGATCTTTTAACATATCACTTACAGTATTATCCGGTTTTACACCTGCACCGAGTATTATTATACAATCAAAATTCCCATTAATACTGTCTGTTTCATCAAGTGAGTATATTCTGTCATTCTGCGACTTGATCATAAACACATTTATGACTGCAACAAAAATACAAGCAACAATGCCGACAATAACTGCAATCAAAAATATCTTAAAAAAAATTTTTTTCATATATATTCTCCACTCTTTATTTAGAACACGATAATCAAAAATCAAAAACAACTTTTCCATTATCTAATTTCAGCCTTGCATTAAACATTGTTCCTTTTTTAGGTGATATAAATCCTTCAATCTGATGTGTTTTTCCCGTTTCAAGAAGTTGTTTTACATTGGATTTTGAAATCACTCTGCCGCATATAACATTGGAAACAGCAAATTTGCAACCATCTTTATATCCGGTACAGCCATAACCGAATGTACTTCTGATAATCATTTTTCCGCAAAGAGGACATATTCCTATTTCATCACCGATAAATCCATCATCAGTATCAGTTTCAGGAGTAGTATTATGTTTTTTAAACACTTCACTTATTTCATTCTCCGCAATACCAATGCTATCTTTTACCGAAAAGGTTCCATGAAACACCTTTTTTAATGCCTTTCCCACTTCTGCTGTTTTGTATTTATCCATATTTATATTCATTCTGATAAGTGATTCTATGAGATTTTCCCCTCCGGGAAGTATTGTATATACATCCTTTTTCAATTGAATATATCCGCTCTTTTTGGCATTATCTATAATACCAGTTCTGGTTGCTTCGGTGCCTAATTCCAATCCCTCAAATATCGCCCTGTATTCATCCGTATCATCCTCTTCCGATGTTTTCTGTTTATCATCTTTAAAAGGATTTTTCAAGTAATTGTTCAAGGTTTCTATTGTATAATGTTTTGGCGGCGATGTTTCCTTTTCTGTCGGCTTAAAATCAATATTTATAATATCTCCCTTATTAAGATCGGGAATTATTTTATCCTTTTTTGTATAATCATCATATTTTGTCCATCCTGGTTGGATCATAACAGTTCCTTTTAAAGTAAAATCCTCATAACCGCCCACATTTATTTTTAATTCGGACTTTTCGGTTATACATTTTTCAGAGCAAAACACTGCGACAAATCTTCGCATAATAGTGGAATACACAGTATATTCATCAGGCGTCAGATTATTTTTACCTGGAATTTTATATGTAGGGGTAAGAGCAGAATGAGATTCTATTTTTGAATCATCGAATATTGTCTTTTCAAATTTAAACTCTACCGGATAACCCAACTTTGAAACAGACGATAAAATCGTTTTTATTTTGTTCTGTTCAGCGGTTGCAAGATATTCCGAATTTGTTCTCGGATAAGTTACATATCCTTTTTCATACAAATCCTGTACAATTTTCAAACTCTTTTCCATGGACATCTTATATTTTTTTCCAAGTACATTCTGAAGCTTTGTAAGGGAATACAATTTACCCGGCGATAAAGTGTCTTTTTTCTTTTTTTTTGCTGTTACAACGGC
>CASFSH010000410.1 GCA_949297205.1 uncultured Bacillota bacterium
TGCAATGGCAAAAAATTCTCTGACAAAATCCATCTGTAAAAGAGGTTCTCCTCCGCTTACCGTAATACCGCCGTTTTTTTTCCAATAGCTTTTATATCTGAAAGCCTTATCAAAGAGTTGTTCTGCAGTATACTCTTCTCCGCCTTTTTGCCACGTTTCCGGATTATGACAAAATCTGCACCTCATATTACATCCACCGAGAAAAGCCACAAATCTTACACCCGGGCCATCAACCAATCCAAATGTTTCGATTGATTTTACGTATCCTTTCATAAGTCAATCATCCTTCCTTTTCATCAGCTATACAATTCATAGAATAAAACCAATAAATACCTTTATATTTTTGAAAAGTCCGGATATATAACTTATATTTTAAAAACCTGTCTTACATTCTTGTATGACATGTACGAGCAATAACATCTCTTTGCTGTTCTTCTGTTAAATCAATAAACTTAACAGCATATCCGGACACTCTTATCGTAAAGTTTGCATATTCCTCTTTTTCAGGATGTTCCATAGCATCAATAAGTTTGTCAGTACCGAATACATTTACATTCAAATGATGTGCTCCCTGATCAAAATATCCGTCCATAACATTTACAAGATTATCTATTCTTTCTTCTTCACTGTGCCCCAATGCGTCAGGATTCAGCGTTTGTGTATTTGATATTCCATCCAAAGCCCACTCATAAGGAAGCTTTGCAACAGAATTTAAAGATGCAAGCAATCCGCTCTTTTCAGCACCGTAACTTGGATTTGCTCCCGGTGACAGAGGTGTTCCCGCTCTTCTTCCGTCAGGCATTGATCCCGTAGCTTTTCCATATACAACATTTGATGTTATGGTAAGAATTGATGTAGTTGCCTCGGAATCTCTGTAAGTATGACGTTTTTTAATCATATCAAGAAAAGTTTTCAAAAGCCATACTGCAATATCATCGGCACGGTCATCATCGTTTCCGTAGCGTGGGAAATCTCCTTCTGTTTCATAATCAACAGCAATTCCCGTTTCATCTCTTATAACCTTTACCTTTGCATATTTAATTGCACTTAAAGAATCAACAACGTGTGAAAATCCTGCTATCCCCGTTGCAAAAGTTCTTCTGACATCTGTATCAATCAATGCCATTTCGGCTGCTTCGTAATAATATTTATCATGCATATACTGGATAAGATTTAATGTATTTACATATAAACCTGCAAGCCAGTCCATCATTGCAAGATACTTTTTAATAACTTCATCAAAATCAAGATATTCTGATGTAATCGGAACATATGCAGGTCCTACCTGTTCTCTTGTTTTTAAATCAACTCCGCCGTTTATTGCATACAATAAACATTTTGCAAGGTTAGCTCTTGCTCCGAAAAACTGCATTTCCTTTCCTGTCTGAGTTGCAGAAACACAACAGCAAATAGAATAATCATCTCCCCATACAGGTTTCATCACATCATCATTTTCATACTGAATCGAGCTTGTTTCGATTGATATATATGATGCATACTTTTTAAAGCTTTCGGGAAGATTTGATGAATAAAGAACTGTAAGATTCGGTTCGGGTGACGGCCCCATATTCTCAAGTGTATGCAAAAATCTGTAATCATTTTTTGTTACCATACTTCTGCCGTCAACGCCTATGCCGCCCACTTCAAGCGTTGCCCATACGGGATCTCCGGAAAACAATTGATTATAAGACGGTATTCTTGCAAATTTTACCATTCTGAGTTTCATAACCAAATGATCTATAAGTTCCTGGGCTTCTGTTTCTGTTATTTTTCCGTTTTCCAAATCACGTTCAATATAAATATCAAGAAATGTTGAAATTCTGCCTATGCTCATTGCGGCACCGTTCTGTGTTTTAATAGCGGCAAGATATCCAAAATACAGCCATTGAACAGCTTCATGCGCATCCTTTGCTGGCTGTGATATATCATAGCCGTAAATTTGCGCCATTTCTTTCATTCCCTTTAAGGCTTTTATCTGCATTGCAATTTCTTCACGCAAACGTATTACTTCATCTGTCATTATCCCGTCACCGCAATTTGCAAGATCTTTTTGTTTTTCCTCAATAAGAAAATCAATGCCATACAATGCAACTCTGCGATAATCTCCTACTATTCTTCCTCGCCCATACGTATCGGGCAGTCCTGTAATAATTTTATTATGTCTTGCTTTTTTCATTTCAGGAGTATATGCGTCAAACACACCTTCATTATGCGTACGGCTATATTCAGTAAATATTTTATGTAATTCAGGATTTGGTGTGTAACCGTAAGTTTCACATGCTTGTTCAGCCATTTTTATTCCGCCGAAAGGCATAAAAGCTCTCTTTAAAGGTTTGTCAGTCTGCAATCCGACAATTTTTTCAGCATCTTTTAACTCTTCACAAATATATCCTGCTTTATGTGAAGTAAGAGTTGATACAATATCTGTATCCATATCCAAAACTCCGCCTTTTGCCCTTTCTTCTTTTTGCAGCTCACTAAGTTTTTCCCACAATTTTTTTGTATTCTCTGTAGGTGCTGCCAAAAAAGTTTGATCACCGTCATAAGGCGTATAATTCTTTTGAATGAAATCTCTTACATTTATTTCTTCTTTCCATATTCTGCCATCAAATCCATTCCACTGATCAAATTCTCTCATTTTTCAATCCTCCCGTTTTTTTATTTTTCAACCGGTTCTTGTCAAGCAGGAATTTTAACAGTTAGCCATAGCTAACCCATTGACACATTCCAAACTGAACACCATATATATTTAAATATATTATATTCAAATACAATATATAGTTATTTCCGTTGAGCAATTAAATTATATCTTATATTAAAGCTTTTGTCAACATTAATAAATAATATTTTATATTTTTAGACATAATACACATATTCAGTACTGATTTTTTTCCATATATTATATATAATAAATTAAACAACATACAATATAAGCAACACAAATTACAATCATCAACTATATATAGTAGTCGAAAGTGTATTTTACATATATTTCACAATATCTTGTAATTATATATTTTGCAAAAACGAAGGAAAATCATCTTCCTCATTTATTATTTGTATTCCGTTTTTTCTCAATAACTCTGCCGTAACACCTTCTCCTTGCTTCAGTTTTTTTGAAAAAGTTCCATCATATATAAATTCGTTTCCGCAGGAGGGACTTTTTGCTTTTAACACTGCCGCGTCACAATTAAACATTTTACATATTTTCAAAACTTCTTCTGCTCCCTTTATATAGTTCTTTGTAAAATCTGTTCCATCCTCAGATAAAACTTTTTCTTCTTTTCTCTCACATGGCTTTCTCGGTGTTGCCAGTCCTCCCATTATTTCAGGGCAAACCGGAATAACAGATATATTTTCCATTTTCTGTAATATTTCTATCAATTTTAAATTTGGTTTGGACTTACCGTCATATCTGCATGATAAACCCAACAAACAAGCACTGACTGCAATATACATATTATTATCCTCTTTTCGTTAAGCATAAATTTTAGCTATATCAAAATATTTCCTGGCATATGAAACCTGCCGCCAGCAAAGGCGGCAGGAATATTTTTTACTTATAATTTCTTTTAATCTTTTTTGTGGTGGTTTTATTAAACTCAACAGCCCTGAATTTTATTTTTCTTATTTGTTTGTATGCCGCAAGTGTTTGATTGAGATTTTTTATTCCCTCTTTTATCTTATCTCTTGCCGCTTCTCTATCTTCTTCAACATCAGAATATATTTCGGCAGTAATTTGATTATCTTCCTCATATACAAGCACTTCGGTTACATTCTCAATTCTTGAAATAAGGTATTCCAATTCTTCAGGATATACATTTTTACCATTTGCAAGAATAATAAGATTTTTCTTTCTTCCTGTTATTGTAAGATAATTTCCGTCTGTTATTTTTCCCATATCACCGGTATTAAACCATCCGTCTTTTAATACTTCGTTCGTTGCTTCTTCGTTATGATAGTAACCCATCATAACTATATCACCCTTAACCCATATTTCGCCTTCACCGTTTTCATCAGGATTTACAATTTTAATCTGAACCTCAGGAATAGGGTTTCCAACTGTCCCGAATTTTATTGCATCAACTCTGTTAAGTGCGACAATAGGAGAACATTCTGTAATACCGAATCCATTTATTATCATAATGCCGAAATCATCAAAACACTTCATATATTCATCGGCTATCGGAGCTCCTCCAGAAATAATCATTTCAATATTTCCGCCCAAACCGTCGATAATTGATTTAAACATTTTTCTTCTGACATCAATACCAACTTTTCTCAAAGCATTGCTTACTTTTATTGCCTTTTTCAGAGTATCCGCCTTACCCTGTTTTTCTGCTGTTCTCCATATATTTTTATAAATCTTTTCAACAAATAACGGCACCATTGAAACATGTCCCGGTTTTGCCTCCTGTATGTCTCTTAAAACCGTCTTTAAATTATCATTAATAAATACACTGTAACCCATCCAGATTTGACACAACAATCCTGCGGTAAAACCAAATGTATGATTTAAAGGAAGTATAAGCACAGTATCACGTGGTATTTTCATACAGGAAATACTCAAATATGCGTCCATCACAAGATTTTTCTGACTCAGCATTACCCCTTTCGGATCTCCCGTTGTTCCTGAAGTATATATTATTGCACACAAAGCTTCAGGATCAATTTCATAATTGAAATATTCTTTAAATCCATTTGATATAAGCTCTTTTCCCTGACTGCATATATCATCAAATTTAGAAAAAGATGCAAAGTTTCCCGAATATTCTCCGATATCGGCAATTTCATCAGCTATTTTTTGTTTTGCTTTTGAATGTATAAGTAAATTAGTTTCACTGCGGTTAAGTAAAACATTTATTTCTCCTGCAGTAAGTTCTTTATCTATGGGCAAAACAACATTTCCACTGTTTGCTACAGCAAAATAAGTAACAATCCATTCATAACTGTTTTCACCTACAATTGCTATTTTTTTACCTTTATAGCCATGATACATCAAATAAGTACCTACGGCTTCTACATCTTTCTTAAATGCCTTATAGGTGACTTCATATTTCTTTCCGTCTCTGTTATATTTAAACAGGGTATTATCCCCCCATTGTGATGCTGTACCGTTTATCATATCTTTAAAGTCTTTATAACAAACAGATCCTTGATAAATATTTTTCATTTTTTTCATCCTTTCTGTTTAAGAATAGCTTATACATTCATTATATACGAGCAGCACCGCTTTTTATACATGCTTCTGAAACTGCTTTTGCAACAGTTTTACCGACTCTTTTATCAAAAGCTTTAGGTATAATGTAATCAGCGCTTAATTCTTCATCTGAAATAAGAGATGCTATTGCATATGAAGCTGCCATTTTCATTTCTTCATTAATATCCTTTGCTCTTACATCCAGCGCACCTCTGAAAATTCCCGGAAATGCAAGAACATTATTTATTTGATTTGCAAAATCCGACCTTCCTGTACCGACAACTGCAGCTCCCGCCTCCAATGCCTCGTCAGGCATAATTTCAGGCACAGGATTTGCCATAGAAAAGACTATTGCGCCTTTATTCATCGACTTAACCATATCTTTTGATACGATATTAGGAGCTGAAACTCCTATAAACACATCCGCGCCATTCATCGCATCACTCAATGATCCTGTCAATTTTTCTCTGTTTGTCTTTAAACTCATCTCTTTATGCGCCAAAGACAAATCCTCCATACCCTCGCATATAATACCGAATTTATCACACATAATCAGATTCCTTACACCTAATTTTAACAAGTGATTTGCAATCGCAATTCCGGCAGATCCTGCACCGTTAATAACAACTTTTGCTTCTGCCATATCTTTTTTTACAACTTTTAAAGCGTTAATCAATGCTGCCGCAACTACTACGGCTGTTCCGTGCTGGTCATCATGAAATACAGGTATATCACATATTTCCTTTAATTTTTTTTCAATTTCAAAACATCTTGGTGCTGCTATATCTTCTAAATTTATTCCTCCGAAACTTCCGGATATATTATATATTGTTTTAACAATTTCATCTGTATCTTTTGATTTTATGCATAATGGGAATGCGTCAACATCGGCAAACTCCTTAAATAATACACACTTTCCCTCCATTACAGGCATACCTGCTTCAGGTCCTATATCACCTAATCCCAATACAGCCGTTCCGTCCGTTATAACTGCCACAAGGTTCCATCTTCTTGTAAGCTCATAGGATTTTTCAATATCGTTATGAATTGCAATACATGGTTCTGCTACACCCGGTGTATATGCCAATGATAAATCTTCGCTGTTTTCAACCTTTGTTCTTGATACTACTTCAATTTTTCCTTTCCAATCATAATGTTTTTTCA
>CASFSH010000411.1 GCA_949297205.1 uncultured Bacillota bacterium
TTGCCGTAACAACGCCTGAAATAATAACTATATATGATGCTATACGAACTTGCTGAGGTATAAATTTGCGAAGCAAAGATATAAGGAAGTTTGACAAAGTAAGAACAAATATTACTGTAACTCCCATTCCGAGACCGTTTAATGCAGAAGTAGTAACTGCAAGAGTAGGGCACATGCCGAGGAGCTGCACAAAAGTAGGATTTTCGTTTATAATTCCATTTGCAAACATTTTTTTGATGTTTATCATTAATTTATAACCTCCCCGTCAGTATTTTCGGAGCTATTTTCATCCAGTGTGCCTGTATTGTCAATATCAGCTTCGGCATTGTTGTTTACGTTTGTTTCAGGAACGTTCAGCTGAGGATTTTCAACTTTATTATTCGGTGTTAATTCAACATTATTATCAGCATTTGATATAAGCTTTGCTATTATTGATTTTGCAGTTATGATTGACTGCGAAACAGGCTTTGAAGTTTTAGTTGCGCCTGAAATAATATATTCTTCAGGTGAATCTGAAATTTGATTGTCTGCTGTTTCTATAAACTGATTTGTAAAATCTTTTGAAGCGACCTTTGTTCCTATACCGCTTGTTTCGTCATTTGTAGAAGTGATTTCAACGCCGATAATAAATCCGTCAGTATCAAATGCTGTAATAAGATCTACGTCACCTTTAAATCCGGTAGGAGATAATTTTACGCTGTATCCAAGAAAAACTCCGTCAGAGTCTTTTACGCTGTAAATTGTATCGACTGTATTTATTTGATCTTCTGGAATGGAAACATCTTTAATTTCTTCATAGCTGATATTTTCTTTATTTCCGAAGAGAGCGGAGATTGCATTTGCCGTAGCGATACGGTTATTTTCTTCTATAACAGGAGCCGTATAATAGTTTACGGTTGCTACGAGTAAAGCTATCACGGCGCATATAACGACAAGGCGAATAGCTATATTTAAAATGTAAACAACGGAGGAATTATTTTTTTTCATTTTTCTTAGCACCTCCGAACACACGTGGTTTTGTAAATTTATCTATGTACCAGGCAAGGCAGTTCATTACAAGAATAGCAAAAGAAACTCCTTCGGGATAACCTCCGCATATACGTATGAACATTGTGATAAGTCCGCAGCCTATTCCGTAAATTATTCTTCCTTTTGCAGATACCGGACTTGTGGTATAGTCGGTTGCCATGAAGAAAGCTCCGAGAATAAGTCCGCCGGTGCACAGCTCGCAGATAACATACTGTACTGCGTCCATGCCGCTGCCGGGGAAAATATAAGATATTACCGCAGCGGTTGCTATATAAGCTACCGGAATATGCCATGTTATTATTTTTCTTGCCAGCAGATATAGAGCGCCGGCAGCAAGAAGAAGTACAGAAACTTCTCCGATGCATCCGGGGTTATTTCCGAGAAATAAATCAAAAGTTCTTTGTGATGGGGCTGTCCCTTCCTTAAGACTGGCAAGAGGAGTAGCAGTTGCTATGATATCTGTATTTGCAAATATAGGAAGCTTTTCAAACGGTTTTGTAAATGCCGCCATTTCAGAAGGAAATGCTAAAAATAAAAATACACGAGCGGCAAGTGCCGGATTCACAACGTTTTTGCCTATTCCTCCATAAAGCTGTTTTACGATCACAATAGCAAAAAATGAACCGACAACGGGCATCCACAGCGGAACAGAAACAGGAAGAGAAAAAGCAAGCAGCATTCCTGTAACCGCAGCAGAAAAATCGCCGATACTCTGACTTTTTTTCATAATAAGACGGTACAGAAATTCAAACAATACTGCCGAAATGACTGATACAAGCGTTATGGCAAGTGCTCTGAAGCCAAAAATATATATAGCCCATATAAGAGCAGGACATAAAGCTATAATAACATCAATCATTATGATTCGTGTAGAATCTTCATGTCGCATATGAGGCGAAGAAGTGACCTTTAAAAAGTCCATAATATTACCTCTCAATTATATAATCACTTTTTCTGTTTAGCTTTTATTTTGTCTTTTGCTTCTCGAATATACTGAACTATTGGAACATTTCCGGGGCATATGTATGAACAGCTGCCGCATTCCATACAGCTCATGATATTATAATCCAGGCATTTTTCAAGCGCTGAAGCTTTTGAAAACATGGAAAGATAAACAGGTTCGAGATGCATAGGGCATACAGAGACGCATTTTCCGCAGTGAATACAGCAAGGTTCTGCCTTTTTTTCATATTTGTCGGAGAAAAACAGAAGGGCAGAGGTACCTTTTGTTACCGTAGCATCGAGATCCCATTGCGCTGTACCCATCATAGGACCGCCGTTTATTAT
>CASFSH010000412.1 GCA_949297205.1 uncultured Bacillota bacterium
GAGGCTGTTGCAAGACTCAACAAGTTTGCAACAGCCTCGCGGGGCTTTAGAAAAATAGTGCAGAACGGACGAAACGAAGGGGCGCAGCCCCCTTGCCCGAAGGCGTACGGGGGTACGTCGAGTGGTGAGTTTCGTTCGTAACATAAAGCGATTTTAATGCTGAAATTTTCATTTATGAAAATTTCTACCTTAAATTTAAATGCAGTGATCCACAAAAATGGCTTACATGCATTGTTCTTTTCGCTTTATGTGGTCTGTGCATTTTGCTACAGCCCCTTTGTCAATAAAGGAGCGGTAGGGTGATAAACAGAATAAATCTAAAATATTCGCTTGCCTTGTTCATAATATTGCTTATGGCGGCGTTGCTGATTTTTATAAACAATATCCGCACCGAAGAATATTCCGTTTCAATTGAAGGTGCACTTGATACAAGTTCTTCGATAATCATTGCAGGAACATCAAAGAGCAGGGAGTATCTTTCGGAATGTGAAGAAAAAATCAGATACTATGATAAAATGCTGTCCTATACCAATGAAAACGGCGAACTTTATAAATTAAATTCTCTGAGGGAATCGGAGGTTCCGGAGGAAATATTCGAAATGGTAACCGAAAGCGGAAAATTTTATTCCGATACAGACGGCAAATTTGATATTACCGTCGGAGAGTTGTCGGAAAGCTGGAACAATGCTTTGAAAACAGGTATAATTCCCGATGAAAATGAGATAAAAAACAATCTTTTGTCAGTTGATTATTCAACTCTGGAAACGAACAGCGAAAACAATAAAATAAAAAGCACAAAAGAAAATCAGAAAATAACGCTCGGTGCGGTGGCAAAGGGGTATATAGCGGACAAAATTTCCGAATATTTGCAGGATAAGGATATTGAAGGGGCTATGGTGAACTTGGGCGGAAATATATATGTAACGGGAAGAAAGAAGAACGGTAATTTGTGGAAGATAGGTATTATGGATCCGAAGGACAGCAGCGGACTGACAGGAACGCTGTATCTTACCGACAAATTTGTTATTACATCAGGGGATTATGAAAGATATGCGGAGATTGACGGAGTGAGGTATCATCATATAATTGATGCAAAAACCGGTTATCCGGCACAAAACGGTCTGCACAGTGTTACAATTATTTCCGAAAACGGATTTGAAGCAGATGCGCTGAGTACATCATGCTTTTTAATGGGTATTGAAAAGGGAATACAGCTTGCGGAGAAATACGGCGTTGAGGCCATATTCACAACAGATGACAAAATATATTATTCAAACACTCTTGAAGATATTTTTACAGACAGAAACGAAAATTATAAATACATATCCTATTAACTGCAAAACTGCCGCAATTCCCGAAAGGTTTTGCGGCAGAAGTATTTTATATTTTTAGTGGAAATTACAATTTTACAATGAAACCTTGATGGCCCGACACATCCCGGCAGGCTGTAATTTCGTTTTTTGTAAGCAAAACAGAAGTATTGCTTAAATCTAAATATTCCCGACCGCGCATAAGTGCTGAAACCATAAATCATATTGTGGAAAAAGGTCAGCATTTATGTGCAGTCGGGAATTTAAGCAAGTCTGTAAGCCGGGTTCTGTATTTGATGATTATCTATCTGTGACGGTATATTACTATATCGTTCAAGCCATCAGCCGTGAAATGCCGAGCAAGCTTAATTTCACTGTCGATGTTGCTCCGGATGGGGTTTACACGGGAATTCAGTTACCATCATCCCTGTGAGCTCTTACCTCACATTTCCACAATCGCCTGAAATATTCAGGCATTTATTTTCTGTTGCACTTTCCTTGGAGTCGCCTCCACCGGCCGTTAACCGGCATCCTGCTCTGTGGAGCCCGGACTTTCCTCACGCATTTTCATGCCCGCAATCATCTGACTTACTTTTATAATATTATATGATTATATAGGTGAATTGTCAAGATGTAAATTGTGCTGACAATTAATAAAATATGTAAGCAATGCCAAAAATTTTGAAATTTTTATGAAATATTTAAATAGTTGTTGCTAAATTTGTTAAAATAGTATATAATAACAAAATAGAATAAAAAGGACAAAAGTTACAAAAAGGATGTAAACAGCCGTATGCCGGCAACACGGAACATAGCATATTGTTTTAAGATAAAATAGAGTTGTTTCCGGTATTATGAAGGGAGTTAATGTTTTAAAAATGAAATGTAATTTGTTAATGGCATTGATGAAACTGGATATAGGCGGTGCCGAAACTCATGTGGTTGAGCTTTCTAAAGAGTTGGCAAAAAGAGGTTACAACATAACTGTAGTCTCAAACGGAGGCGCATATGTCAATGAATTGGAAGAAAGCGGAATCAAACATTATACTTTGCCGCTTCATACAAAAAAACTCAGATGTATGGCTGAATCAAAAAGAGAACTGAGAAGAATAATAAAAGCCGAAAATATCGATATTGTACATTCACACGCACGTATTCCGTCGTTTATACTGGGCAGACTCCATAAAAGCATGAAATTCCCCTTTGTTACTACCGCACACTGGGTGTTTAACACAAAATACGGATTAAAATATCTTACCGACTGGGGAGAAAAAACCGTTGCTGTGAGCGAGGATATAAAAAAGTATCTTATGGATAATTATCATGTGCCGGAAGAAAATATATTTGTTACAATAAACGGTATAGATACCGAAAAATTCTCACCCGATACCGATAAAACCGGGATTTGCGAAGAATTCGGAATTAAAGACGAAGATAATTTAATTGTTTATATAAGCAGAATGGACGAAGACAGAAGTCTGGTTGCAAAACAGCTTATAAATGTACTGCCGAAACTGGATACAATAGTTGAAAATTTGAAAGTGCTTGTTGTAGGCGGAGGAAATGATTTTGAAAATGTATCGGCGCTTGCCGAAAAAACAAATGAAATTTTAAAAAGACAAGCTGTTATAATGACCGGACCAAGAACCGATATAAATAAATTGATAGCACCGGCAAAGTTATTTGTGGGAGTTTCCAGGGCGGCACTTGAAGCAATGGCGGAGGCAAAGCCTGTAATAATTGCAGGAAATGAAGGCTATATAGGCCTGTTTGACCAGTCAAAGCTTCAGGTGGGAATCGATACTAATTTCTGCTGCCGTGGCTGTGAAGCATCTACAGAAGAAAAACTTGCACAGGAAATAGGTGGATTTTTCGGAATGTGGGATGAGGATATTGAAAAAATTTCACAATTCGGAAGAAATTTGATTGTAAACGATTACTCTGTCAGCAGAATGGCAGATGACAGCGAAAAAGCGTATAAAGCATGTCTTAAAAAGTATGAAAAATAACATATGACCGTAAAGGAGGGATAAAGGCTTGAGCGACATACTGATTTTAGGCTACTACGGATTTAAAAACAGCGGTGATGATGCTTTGCTTTTATCCGTAATAAAAGAGCTGAGAAAACAGAAAAACGATATAAAGCTGACAGTTCTTTCAAACGATCCCGAGGAAACTCAAAAGAATTACGGTGTTCCCGCAGTAAAAAGATATAATATATTCAGTATCTTAAAAAATATAATTACATCAAAAATGCTGCTTGTAGGAGGCGGAACTCTTATTCAGGACGGAACAAGCACAAAATCTCTTATGTATTATCTGTTTGTGATAAGACTGGCTTTGTTGCTGGGAAAAAAAGTAATGCTTTATGCAAACGGGATAGGTCCTCTGAAAAAGGAAAATTATAATATAACAAAAAGAATACTGAACAAGGTGAATGTAATCACTTTGAGAGAAAGTATGTCGGCGGAAGAGCTTAAAAATATAGGAGTTACAAAACCCAGAACAGTAATAACCGCAGATTCGGCATTTAATCTTGAATTTAAAGTTGAGAATAAAATTCCGACGCAAATCGGAAATGACTATGTTTGTGTTTCTGT
>CASFSH010000413.1 GCA_949297205.1 uncultured Bacillota bacterium
TTATATATCCATCCCCTGCGGATATACTGTCTACCAATTCTGCATTTACACTGCAGTTTATCATAAGTAAACCGCACAATAATCCGGTTAGTATTTTCCTTCTTATCACGTACAAATTCCTTTCTGTATCTTTTTTAAGGGAAAATATTTAATTTATTGTCTCGGAGAACAATTTGTTCATGTTTGTAAGGGAATCCCACACATTACATGTTATTTTGTATGTTCCATCGTCCGGGATTGTAAATTCTGTATTTACCGACGCGCTTGTTCCCATAGACAAATCTTTTGAAACAGTCTTTATGTCAACCAATTCCATGTAATTGTCGGTTTGTCTGTATAATCCAACCATTACTATAACTTTATGATTTTGTGCATCACTATTGTTGTTGACAATGGCAGATACACTCAAAGTATTTGATGTTCTGTCTGCAAGACTGGTTATTTGTTCTCCGCCGCTCTTTACAACAAGTCCTTTAAATTCAAAAGGTCTTTTTTCTGTTACGAAAGACAAAGAATTAAATACGTATTTGTTAGTATCACCAACATATTTTACATCTTTTGAAATATCAACTGTATATGTTGTTTCATATTGAAGTGCATTAGGGAAAGTTATAGTAACTGTATTTGTGCTGACTGTTTTTTTACATACTACATTGTTTCCTGCTGCATCTTTAACGGTTATACCGGTTTCTGCCGAAGAAGCCTCGATCGGCTTACCAAAATCAATCTTTATTTCAGGATTAATTGAAATATCTGTTGAGCCGTTTTGCGGAGTATATACTACACTTGCAGCTGCTGCGTCAAGATAGGTCACACTCATAGGGGCAAAGGTTGTTGAATCTCCCTTTCTTCTCATTATAACCCCGCCTTCTGCTACTGCAAATTTAAAGGCGGCAGCTGTCTCCTTTGCCGCGATCAATTCTTTTATATAATCTGTTACATCTATAACAAATGTCCCGGCATTTACATTACCCTCAATAAAGTCGGTACCGACAAGCTTTATATCGTCAAATACGCCTTTTTCACTCATTGTCTTATACGAGTCAACCGCACCGTTCCAGTTTGCTTTTATTGAATAAAGCTCACCGGTTTTATCTACAGTGTCGGCCATTTCGCTTCTGTCGGAGATCTGCATTGAAACGGTTACCGATGCGATACCTTCAGGATTTATATCAGCCAGTGAAGATATATCATATCTTATATAATTGCAGGTAGCGCTTGCATTTCCCGTCCAGCCTTCAAAATTGTTATTGTTAGGCTGTGTTGATGAAGGATCCTGCATACTTTCATCTATTGCATATACTACAACAGGCTCTCCGAAATATTTTGATACCTCATTATTAAAGAATGTTACAAAATATTCTTTATCTTCGGTTGCACCCGCAACAGACTCAAACAAACCTTGAATATCCGATATCTGATTATACAATGTAAGATCAAGTCCTAAAGTATCTGCATATTTTCTTATTAATGAATCAAATTCAGCTGAATCCTGTGAATTGTTTATCATAACAAGAATGCTCTTTGACGCTTCATCCTGATAATTTTCATATATTGCAAGAAATTCTGTAATGGTAGAAATCTCTCTGCCCTGTGTAAATGCCAGTGCAAGTACATCTATATCGTTATCAAGATCTTCCTTGCTTATTCCAAGCAGTTCACCATACTCAAGGAGAAAGGCCTTTGTTATCTCTGTATCATAAGGATCTATTCCTGATAACATTTCTCCGAAAACGTCATCTACAACACTATTGTATCTTGATGTAAATTCTGCTACGCTTTCATATGGTTCTCCACCGTTAAACATCTGAGCATAGATGCTGTTCTTTCTTTCATCATCAAGACTTTGTATAATACTTAGATCTATACCGAGACTTGATCCAAGTTCCGTCATAAATGTTGTAAACTGTTCTATATCCTCAGCACCGTTTAAAGCCGAAAGAATTTCATCCTGACTTATGTTTGCAATGGCATTATTTACAAGAGCTGTAAATTCATCAAGACTGCCGATTACTTTTCCTGCCAATCCGATTGCAACTTTTGATTTTTGCTGCATCTGGGAATCTGTCATACCAAGTATTTTACCGTAATCATCTATTAGACGGCTTGCTTCAAGTATTGTGGCATTTTCAAATGCACCAAGAATCTCATCGGTATTATAACTTAATGTCATTGTTGCTGAATTATCGTAACAATCCATATCAATACCGTTAAATGCAATAAACAAATATCCCTCATCGACATAGTCTGTAACATCAAGGTTCTCATTCGCACCATTTATCTGTGTTGAATAATATTTATCCTTTATGGGTACAAATTTCAGATACTGATCTGTATATTCATCAGATACTGCCGCGTAAGGAGTTATTTTTCTTATAACACCTTCACCATGACCGCCGCTGTTTCTTGTTACATTAAACATTGCTGACATAAGATACTTTGCAGGTATCTGAGTAAAATCAAATCTGTACATTGCCTTTATATTGCTTCTGTCCGATGTCCAAATAGCGCCGCTGTTATCCGAAACAGAAGCGGGCAATCCCTGTCCGGAATAATCATTTTCGTATTTTATAACCGATCCAACGCTTGTTATTGTCTGTTTTCCAATTGAAATTTCATCTGCAGCTTCTGATATATAATCGTTTATTGCTTCTATATCGCCGTTTGCTTCTAAAATTCTGTCGTTTAATTCGCTCTTGTCCGGAATTCTTTCATACAGCTGAACATATATTCCCAGTGCACCGCCGTTATTAATTATAAAATCTTCAATATACGCACTGTCGGAGATACTCTTTAAATCCTCCTGTATTGCAGTTGTATCGATAATATATGTAATATAGTTACGATTTATCAATTCTTCCGGATAGAATATAGTCTGATAATCCTTTATTTCTGTACGGAGTGAAAAAACATCACCTGAAATATTTCCAATATATTTCTTGTAATTTTCCGTTATATCAAAGCTGTTTGTCGACCTCGCCCTGTCATTTAATGTCAGCAAAAGCATTGAAGTGTCTTCAAGCGCCTCTGCTATCTCATTTTTTGTAACGCTGAATTCATCAAATCCGATATTTGAGAGATATATATTCCAATCCTGATTCTGACTTGCAGCTGTACACATTCCGGATGAACTCTTGTTTGTAAGATTATACACTACTGACACAATATAATCAGGTTCAACATCAATATCGTCTGTCAAAGCAAATTGGGTTAATTTTCCGAATGCAGGAGTATCATTTCCTATTCCGTTAAAATAATTTTCATCAACATCCTGTGTCAGAACAATGTCCCCTGTCATTGGATGATCTATTACCGCAGTACACTCTGCTAAAGCAGTATCATATGCAGTTTGTACATCACCTGCAGTTGCAAAACCATCTTCCGGTCTTGCGTCAATAATCAAACTTCCCAATTTTTCATAGGTAGCACTGCTTAATTTTTCTAATACTGTCCTATTAATAAATATTGCAAAATTATCAGCAAGTTTTTCTATTTCTTCCATTACAGTAGTTTCATCTGCTGCATTTATTCCGTCTGTTACGGCTGCAAATACCGCGAGCTGTGAAAAACTCGATAATAACAGTGCTGATGACAGTATGCTGACTAATATTTTTTTCTTCATATATTATGCTTTCCTTTCTATAATACAAATACAGCAAAATACTATTAATTTATTCCGCCGTACGGAGAAATTCTCCGCACGGCAGATTTTTAATTATCTATTTATTGAGGAAATATAATGAGTATCATAAGGATTCATTGTATCAAAACTATCCCATACAAATCCTCTTATTTCTGCTGCATTTTCAATATTTAAGTTGTTAAATATATATGTTTCTCCCCTTGCCGGCAAAAGTGATGCCCCAAAATAAGGGTCATAAGTGTCTAAAACAATAGAATCAACCATTCTTCCATCTGAATCATAAGATGCAATAATTGCTGCTATTGGCTTTGGTAATCCTGTAAAGTTTGCAATTGTAATACTTCCCGATGTTGTTGTCATACCCGAAGTAATATTTCCTGTATTTATTTTTGATATAAGAACACCTGCTGTTTCTGCTTTTAAAACCAATTCATCAAACTGTGCAAGAGTTTTTATTTCTTGTCCTGCAAATACTGTTGAGTAATTTGTAAAATCTGATACATCTTCAAGACCTAACAATGAAGCATACTGAGTAAACAGATTATTTGCATCCAATACATCGTCACAGTCTGCTATTTTATTTGCTATATCAAGCTTGTTGTAGTAAACGGTAATATAGAAACG
>CASFSH010000414.1 GCA_949297205.1 uncultured Bacillota bacterium
ATATAAGAAATGATGTTGCTTCAGTAGGAGATGACAGTACGGATTTTAATGCAAACAGATATGCGGTTAATTCCTTTACATGGAAACCGGGTATGGGTTTACAATATCCTGACTATACTTTTGTTAAGATTGGAGAACCAATGCTCAAAAACGGAAGCATTCAAGCAACAATGACAGGAATTAATTATAAAAGCAAAAACAAAGAAAAGGCAATTCAACTTATTGCTCTTATGAATACAAACAAGGAGCTATATAATCTTGCATCAATTGGTATTGAAGGAAAACATTATACCTTGAATGAAGACGGTAAATATTCTGCCATTAAAGATTCGGGATACGGTATTTCTGCATGGGTAATTGGTAACCAGTTTAACGCTTTGATTAATGAAAATCAGGATGCAACGGTTTGGGAAGAAACAAAAAAGATGAATGATGAATCTGCAAAATCACCTATATTGGGATTTAGATTTGATGATTCAAATATAAAAACAGAACTATCATCAATATCAGCAATAAGCGGAGAATACAGTGCGTTAAGTAATGGCTCAAGAGATTATACTGAGTTTTGGGATGAAATGATATCAAGATATAACAGTGTAGGTTTACAAAAGGTAAAGGATGAGGTTCAAAAGCAGCTTGATAATTTTTTTACAAGTAACTAAACGGGAGAGTACAAGAGATGAAAAAAGTATCTGTATTAACTGCTATTATTATGATGATAAGCTCAATAAATACTTTGGCATATGCTGAAGAAAACAGTATTAAAATTTATGTTTCCCCAAATGGTAATGATATATTTGACGGCATGCAGCTTACAACAGCAGTAAAAAGTATTGAAAGAGCACAAGAGCTTGCAAGATGGTATAAAGAACCGAACCAAAAAACAGAGGTTATCTTTAAAGAGGGTGTATATTTTATTGATTCAACCTTCACATTTACTGCAGAGGACAGCGGAACAGATGAGTATCCTGTTATTTACAGAGCGTATCAAGGTGATGACGTAAAATTTACTTTGGCAAAAGAAATTACACCAAGCAATTTTACGGTATCACAAAATACTGAAATCTCTCAAAATGTACGTGGAAATGTTTTAGAGGCTGATTTAAGCGAATTTACAAATCTTACCGGAAATATGACGGAAACATTGTATGCAGAGGGTGAAATGCAGTCAATTGCCGCATGGCCGAACACAGACTTTGTTTCGTTGACACCCACAGGAGAATCAACAGGTACAAATTTTGTTACATATTATATACCCGAGGAAAAAAGAGGGGTTTGGACAGGAAAAACCAATATGCGGTATGAGTATAAACCGACAGGATATACATATAACATATTGCCGGTAAGCAATATTACAAATGACACAATGACATTGCAAAATGCTGCAAGTTCATGCCGAATTTTAAATGCTTTATCGGAAGTTGATGTGCCGGGCGAATATTATATTGATGCACAAAATAAAAAACTGTATTATTATCCAAAAAGTGAAATTACTAACAGTGTATATGTGGCAGAAGGGACAGAAGATACAATAGTTATAAATGGTGCAGAAAATTTAAGATTTGAAAGCATTGAATTGTTTTGTGGTAATGCAAGAGGATTTGAAATAAATAATGCTGACAATATTGTGATATATGACGCTGTATTAAAGGCATTTGGCGAGGAAGCAATATATGCACAAAATACGACGAATCTTTTGATATGCGCATCAAATATATCAGATTTAAAACGCGGCGGAATAAACATATCGGGAGGAGAACAGCTTACTTTAACATCTTCCGGCAATGAGATCAGAAATTGCAGAGTCTTTAATTATGACAGGGTTTATAAAACTGCAGCTGCCGGAATAACAGTAGGCGGAGTAGGTGCGGCAATAAGAAACTGTGAAATATTTGAATCGCCGAACATCGGAATACGATTTACAGGTAATAATCATATTATTGAAAATAACAAAGTGTATGATGTTATTAAAGATGTATGGGATGCCGGTGCTATATACTGCGGAAGAAGCTGGCTTGACAGAGGAACAATAATCAGAAATAATTATATTTACAGCACAACTCTGGATTATGGTAATATTATTCCGGGATTGGTATATAATTCGGGTACTGATAATCATGCAATATATATAGATGATCTTCACAGCGGAATTACTGTTACCGGAAATATAATATATAATATGTCAAGAGGCCTGTTGTTTGGCGGAGGCAGTAACAATATTTGTCAGGATAATATAATAATCAACTGCCGAAGAGGTATATCCTATGATAATCAAGGAATGGGATGGCGTCAGCAGCATATTGACGGTGAACAACTGTATGCAGGACAAATATATAAGAAATTAAAAGAATTTATGCAGCAGGATTATGATGAAGAACTTTGGAATAATTATGACGGTTTTGAGGAAATGATTGCAAGAGTTAATGTATTTGATGCAGAAGATGCAAGAATTAAAGCGGATGATACATTGACAGCTGCTCAAAAAACCGCAGCAAGAAAAGCAGCGCTTAATGTTTTAGGTGCAGTGTATAACAGAAAAGTAAATAATAATGTTTATACAGGTGCTTGGGCAGAGTGGTGGAACGGAACATATACGCCGCAATGTGCGATTGATAATCCGGGCTTAAACAGTCCTACTCATATTTCAATGGCTTCGGCAATAGATTCTGATGACACAAACAGCTATATAATTTTGTCTAATACAGCCGCAGGTATAGAAATTGACAATTATGAAATAACAATAAGCGGTGCAAATCTTCCTGAAGGAATATCTTCATCTACCGACAATATGGGTGTGGGAACAGATGTATATGTACCTTCATATTCAGTAAATGAGTTTGATGTAAATAATGGAAATCGCTTTGTATCTGTTGCAGCTATATATGACAGCAGTGACAGATTGGTGTCTGTTCATACAAAGGATAATGTGTATATGTATGATAATCAGCTTATTGATATGGATATTGATATTCCGCAGGAAGTACAGAACGGATGGTATATAAAACTTATGTTTTTTGACAATATAAATAATATGTATCCGGTATCTACTCAAGAAATTATTATAGGAAAATAACAAATAACCACAACTTGCGAAAGGAGTAATGATTATAAGTATGAAATTAAAAAAAATTATCGCGGCTGTACTTTGTATGGTACAATTATTGTGTACAACAGTGATTTTGGCAGAAGAAGAAATTCCATTAGAATCCTCGGAAGCTGAAATTCAGATAGAAGAAACGGTTAGTGAGACAGAAATTCCGGCAGCAGAAAATGAATTAAGAGTTTTCGTTTCACCTGATGGTTCGGACTCAAATAGCGGAACATTTGATAACCCGGTTTTGACAATAGAAAAAGGTATTGCACTGGGTACACAGCTTAAAAATTCCAATGAGGGAAAAACTGTTTCAGTTAATATCAGGGGTGGTGATTATTACGTAAACAAAACAATACAATTGACAAGCCAAAATTCCGGAACGGAACAAAATCCTTTTATTATTCAGGCATATAACGGCGAAACCGTAAATATTAAGGGAAGCACTCCATTGACACCTACAAGATTTACACAACTTAAGGATAGTGAAGTTTTGGCTAAAATTCCGGAAGAGGCGAGAAAATATATAGGGGTTTACGATCTATCAAGAAATGTATCAAATTTGACCCCGTATACAGGAAACAATTCATCACTTGGATACACATGTTTGATTGTGGATGATAAAGAACAGACACTTGCTCGCTGGCCCAATACCGGGTTTGACCGTACATCTGTTGTAAATGGAGAAAGATCATTTACCGGAACTGATGGAAAAAGCCGTTCCTCAAATTGGAAACTTGCTTCAAACGCAATGGCATGCGGATATTTCGGTGTTGAATATTTTTATGAGGAAGTTCCGATAACATCAATTGACAGTAACGTAGTTGTATTGTCAGAAAAACCATATTACGGGATAGCAGACAACAAAAGATATTATGTAAAGAATTTAATTGAAGAACTGGATTCGCCCGGAGAGTATTATATAGATACAAAAACCGGAAAGCTTTACTATTATCCTCCGTATCCAATATCCAAAGTAAGCATGGAAATCGCAACAATGAATGTTCCTATGTTTTCAGGAACAGGACTTTCCAATATTATATTTAAGGGTATAGGAATAAAAAATACAAGAAGCAGCGGTATAGAGTTTACATCTTCATATAATATTACAATAGACGGCTGTGAAATGAAAAATGTAGGAATAAAAGGAATAGTTATGGATGAATGTACCAATTGTAAGATTATTAATAATACAATATGTCAGGTAGGTTCATCTGCTATTGATATTTCTGGTGGTGACAGACAAAAACTGGTATCTTCCAATAATCTTATAGACAACAATCATATATATGATTTCGCATCGACCTTCAGAACAAATAATCCAGGTATAAATTTAAATGGTGTCGGAACTACTATTACCCATAATTTAATACACGGATCACCATCTCAGGGAATTTTGTTTAGCGGAAATGATCATAAGATGCTGTATAATGAGTTTTATGATTTGGTAAATGAACCTTGTGATGCAGGTGCAATTTATGCGGGACGAAATTATACTTGCAGAGGAAACGAAATAGCATATAATTATTTCCATGACATAGATACATCAGCAGATAAAGGCGGTTCAATATTTGTTGCGGGAGTTTATCTTGATGATATGTTCTCAAGTGCAGATGTACATCATAACGTATTTTATAAATGTAATTTGGGTGTTATGATCGGCGGCGGACGTGATAACAATTTTGATAATAATATACTTCTTGACTGTGATAACGGAATGTTTATGGATGCAAGAGGCGTAGGATGGGCAAATTATCACACTGTACCCGGAGGGCAGGCATATAATACAATATTACAGGTACCGTATACAAAATCACCATGGAGTGAAAGATATCCTGAACTTGTTAATATTCTTGACACAACAGTTGGTTTGCCAATGAACAACTCAATTCAGAATAACATTATGTATAGATGTATGTCAAATCTTATTGCAAATGAAATGAAAGATTACGGAACGGTTCAGAATAACTATGAAACAAAGGAAGATAACAGTTTCTTTGTGGATTATGTAAATCGTAATTTTGCACTTAAGAGCGATTCAAAAATGGCAGCAGATTTTCCGGAGGCGGCTAAAATCAATATGAGTGATATGGGATTGCTTCCCGAAAAAGCTGAATCTGAAAAAGAAAACGCAGAAGAACATCCTTTCAGATTAATTTCACCTTACAACGGACAAACCGATGTGAGTAATTTAAGCTATACATTCCAATGGGAAAAACATAGCTCGGCAAGTAAGTACATACTAAATATCGCAGAAGATCCTGAAATGAAAAATGTAATATTAACGCAGGAAACAAAGAATACAATTGCGGATGTTCAGTTTATTCCTTCAGGCGGTAAGGCACTTTGGTGGACTGTTACGGGAGTTAATGAATCACAGTCTATGGGCGGCGTATATAATCAGCTTGGTGCGCCGAAACTGATTATCTCAACATTGCGTGAAAAAACCGATAAAAAGGAGCTCAGGGAAAATATTAATGTACTTAACAGTCTGTATAATTCAGCAATGGAAGGAACAACTCCCGGAACGTATAAAAAAGGATTTAAAGATACAGTTAAAGAAATTCTGGATGAGGCTACAAACGCAAATGAAGCGGGAGATATTTTGCAAAAGGATATCGAAACAATTAATGATAAGTATGATTCTCTTATAGCATCAATAAAGGACTATATAAATTATGACGTTGTAAATATCGGAGATCTTCTGGAAAATAAAGGAGGATGGGTATACGAAGACGGATATTATACATTTAACGATGATGGCTCTTTATCATTGACAGGAAGTAAAGGTAAAACAAGTTATTATACAAATTGCATATATGATGAACCTCTTGGTGAAAATGTTGCAATTAAGTTTGGATATAAAGTGAACGTAAGCTCTAATTATTGTCTATTTGGTTTACAAAATGATGCAACTTTCTTAAGTGGCGGATATGACATCATAATTAAAAGTAACGCTATTGAAATACAGCGTCATTTGGGAAGCAATACAGATGGTATAAAGGAATCTGTTCTTAATTTCTATGTATCTGATGATAAATGGGTTGATCTTGAACTCGGTGCACTGAAAACAGGTGTAGGAACATATGTATATCTTATGGCAGATGGCTATTTAGTAGCTGATTTCCTTGATATGGATCAACCTTATTGGACGGGTGAATCAAAATTTGTATTCAATAATCCGAGTGGTAATATGGCAGAGTGTGTTGCGTCGATAAGACCGGCACAGGAATAGGAGGACATTAATGGAGAAAATATGTAAACTTAAGAAAATAATTTTAATCTCAGCTGCAGCTATGCTGTGTACAATGTACACAGCATACGCAGAATATATTGATAACATTAATTATAATTTCACAAATAATAATGTTGAGATAAATGGAAAATTTCTTGAAAACAGCAACGGCACATATGCAACCGTACTTGTATTAAAACCGGGCGGAGATATAGAAAATCTTGATTCATCTTTAGTAGAAAAACAAGAGCAAATTTTAATAGAAGACGGTAAATTTTCTCTTAATTTTGAATTAAATAATCCCATAGACGGAGGTATTTATACTGCTTTTATAAAGGCCGGAAAATCAGACAAAAAAAGTACGTTTAAATTTACCAATGATATTTCTCCTGTATACGAAGATATAATGTCGCAGACAGATGAGCAGAGCTTTGCGGAAAAAATACAAGAATACATTGATGAATTAGTTTTAAGCGATACAATATATGCACAATTGTCAAATAAAAATAATGCAGGGAAAATTGCTTATGAAAACAGGGAAAATATAAAGGATGCCGAAAGTCTTAAAAATTCTGTAATTACCGCATCATATATTCAGGCTCTTAATGAAAATAAAATATTACAAGTATGTGATAATACTGATTTTATAGATGCTGAACTGCTTGGTTTGGATAAACTGGAAAGTCAGATGAATGTAACTGCATATACACTTTATACCGGTTCAATTACTGATGAAGGAAAAGAAAAAGTATTAAAGAATATACAGGGTAAAAATTATGAAAGTATAGATGATTTTATAAGTGATTTTATATATCAAAGTACAATATCGGCAATAAAATATAACATTTCAAGCGGTACAGCACATATAAAGGATATTTTGAAAAATAACAACAGTAAAATAGGTTTTGATTTGAAAAACTATAATTCCGTTACAGATAATTCAATAGATTTGCTTCTTTTAAAAGGAAACGAATGGGAAAAAGAAGATATACAAGATATTTTAAATACTAAATCCGGCGGAAATGATGATTCAAGAGGAGATGTAGGCGGAAACAGTACCGGCGGAGGCGGTACAAGCGGAGGAGTAAAACCATCGGGAAACTATTCTCAGGATTACAGTGTCAAGCCTCAGGAAGATACAGAAATCATAACATTTAACGACATTACGCCTGAACTTGAATGGGCAAGAGAGGCAATTGAAAAATTAGCACAGTTAAAAATAATTAATGGAAGAGAAAATGGCATTTTTGCACCAAAGGACAATGTTACAAGAGCAGAATTTTTAAAAATGGTACTATTAACATTAAATATTGAATTAACTGAGACAGAATGTGAATTTTTAGATGTTAAGAAAGATGATTGGTATTATGAATACGTTGCTTCAGCGTTTAATATGGGTATTGTAAAAGGCTATGATAATGGTTATTTTGGTGCTTCAGACAGTATAACAAGACAGGATGCATCTGTTATTATACTAAATGCAATTACATTTTTAGGCAGGGAATTACCTGAAAATACAGAAGAAATAGAATTTAGTGACAAGACGGAAATTTCAGATTATGCCATTGAAGCAGTTGAAAATCTTACAAGAGCAGGAATTATTCAGGGCAGTGATAATTTATTCATGCCTTTAGATAACTGTACAAGAGCTCAGGCTGCTGTTATGCTTAACAATATTATTAATGTTTTAGGAGAAGAGGGGGATAAATAATGAAGAAAAAAATATTAGCATTTATTTGTTTGATCACTATACTTTTCTCAAATATTAATATATATGCAAAGTATCCTGATATGCCTGAAAATACTAATGAAGCAAGAATTGTTGATATAATAACCGATCTTGGAGTAATGGAAGGGTACGAAGATGGTACTTTTAAACCGGAACAGGCGGTAACAAGAGCAGAATTTGTTACGGTTTTACATAATGCAGTAAAGTATTGGGGTAATATAAGTTCTGAAGGTGATATTTATGAAGAAAGTTCTGACGGTTTTAACTGGTCAGCTTTCTTTCTGGGAGATGGAAGCAGTGAATTAGAACTCATGTATCCGCCATCTGAAGACAGCGAAACGGAAGTAGTAAAAAAAGGATTATGGAATGATGTTGATGAAGAGTACTGGGCATATACAAATTTACGGGATGTTGCGATGACCGGAAGTATTAAAGGATATGAAGACGGAAGCTTCAGACCGGATAATACAGTAACATATAATGAAGCAATAAAGATAATTTTATCTATATGCGGTTACAGTGTATATGCTGAACAATATGGGGGTTATCCTGAAGGATATATAAATATTGCCAATGAAAATAAACTGTATAACGGTATTTCCGCAACCGGAAATCAACCGCTTTCCAGAATGGATGTTGCTACTCTGATATATAATTCTTTTACGGTAGAACTTGCGCCTACTCCATATGATGATAACAAGGACGGCAAAAATTTTCTTAACGATATTATGGGGATATATATGCTTGAAGGTACCCTAAACAGCACAGATATTACTTCAATATATTCAGATGAAGCAAATCGGGCAAATGTAGCAAAAATAGGAGATTTTGAATTTTCTTTTTCAGATGACTCTGATATAAGAGAATATATAGGCAGAGACATACGTACCTATCTTAAAAAAATCAGTGATATTGAATATACAATGCAGGCGTTTGAGGCGACAGGCCGTGATGTGATTACCGATATAGAAATAAGAAATTTTGAACGATATGAAAATAATAAATTTTATTATTTTAAAACGTCGGATGCTACAAAAGAAACAAGTATAAATATATCTGAAGGATCTGTAATAATTTATAACGGTAAATATCTTGCCTCATATGACAGCTCAACATTTGATAATCTTAATCAGGGAACAATTTCAGTTATAAAGAAACGTGATTTGGATTTTGATATTATTGTTATTGAAAATTTTGAATCTGGATATGTAGAAAATGTCAATGCCAAGAATATGGAAATTGTAGACAGCGTTAAAGCCGGAGGCAGCGGAGGCGCATTGATAAAACTGAAAAGTGACGATCAGTCTGAAATTCTGATATACCAACTTATTAATGCAGAGGGAGAACAAATTACCATTGATGAATTAGGTACTGGTGCTATAAATTATTATCAAAATGACAATTATGTTAAGTTATATTATACTGATAATAAAATATCCGGTAATATTTCAGGGTATTATGTTGAAGATGAAAAAACATGGATAGAAATAGGCGAGCAGGAGTATGCTTTGTCAAAACAGTATGCTTTGAATATCGGCTCAAATGTAAGAAGCGGTATGAATGTTACGGTGTCTCTTGATATGTTTGGGGAAATAGTGTGGATAAGCGATAATGTATCTGTTGACGGATATGCATATCTGATAAAAGTAACAAGAAATGACGATGATCAATGTTTGAATATTACATATTTTGATATAGATACAAATCAAATAAAAAAATCTGTTACATCCCAAAGTATAAGATTAACAGATAAGTATAATAAAACAACCAAATATGCATATGAATCATTATATGATGAATTGGAGACATATGATGGAATCGTAAAGATCTCAACAGATGAAAATGAAGCAATTAATAAAATTGCTTTGGCATTAGATTCAAATGTGGAACAAGCTGATAAACTTAAAATGGTTATGGAATCAAATAATGATAGTAATTCAACAAATTATTATAAAAATATAAATTATATGGGATCAGCATTTTCAGGAAAATATTTTCTTGATGCAAATTCTATTATTATTAGCGTTCCTACAGACAGAGAAAATTATGATTATTATAAAACAATTTCATTTAACACACTAACAAATGGAAATTATTTGTTTAAGCTATATACATTTGATCCTCAATCACCATATGCAAAGATAGCAGTTATTTATCAGCAGGGAAGTAGTACGGATTTATTCAATAGAGTGCCTTATTATTTTGTAATGGACGTTATGAACGGATTAAATTCTGATGACGAGCAAATAACAGAATTAACGTTATTTAATCCGGAAACAGGAGAAACAACACAGACAAGTGCAGTTTGTGACGGTAATGGATATTCTGTTTTTGAGAAAGCTTATGACGCGTTTATGCAGGAAAATACTTATACGATATCAAAGGGAGATATAATACAAATAGCAATTGATGCTACACAGGATATCCCGGTTGCTGTACGAATATTGTATGATGCAGATGGCATAAACCCTGCATGGTGCTGCAATGATCCTGTAAACAAGCCTACTTCATGCCCTGAGGGACATGAACACACTACTAATATACTTGGTTGTGTACCGGGCAGCAGTGGATTTGTAAGTCATGATAAGAATTTTACAAATCCTTTCGGATATACCAACGGAAATGTTTCGAATTATCCCAAAGTACCCGGATCATCAAATGTTTGGCAGATGTTTGTACTGGGTTATATACATTCTACAAAAGAAGGTTTGTTACGAATTACTACCCAGAATTTGCAAGAAGGTTTTACCGGAGAAGAAGATGATAATTACTATTGGGTATATGACAATCCGGCAAAAGTTACTGTTTCGGTATATTTTATAAATGAAACCAAAAACGGCTATGTTATTGAAACGGCATCAATAAATGATATACATACATATGCAATGGCGGGCTCTGACTGTGATCAGGTATTTATCTATAATCCCGGTGGAATTATAAGACAAATATTGGTTTTCAGAAAATAGTATTATTTCATCCTGAAATATTAAAGGGACATAAAAAGTTTTATGTCCCTTTAATCAATAGAAGTAAATTGAACAGTAATGCAGAATATTGCTTTTTAATATGAAGTATAATGATTGTTTATATTATGAACATATGCGTACACAAATAATTCGTATAAATATAAAATGGGGATAAGAAAGGAAAGATATTGTGTTAAAAATATAGGAATGCAGTAAATAAGTATTTAATACATATTTGCAGCATCCCTTGTTTTTATTAATTGTTTTTAATGTTTCTGTTAGTTATACTTATTTTTCTTTTCTTATTTAATGACTGCTGAACAATTATGAAACGCAGCCGCATGGCGGCTTACAAGCGTTTCAGAATTGTTTGGGTGCAAGGGTTTTGTGCATTTTTGCAAAAAACCTTGCACCGTGAATAAATATTTTGCCCCCAAAATATTTATTTCAGCAGACTTTATCAATGCGAACTATGTAAAATCTTCGATTTTACATGAAAAATTTTGACAATAGT
>CASFSH010000415.1 GCA_949297205.1 uncultured Bacillota bacterium
ATGAGTTATTCCGTTATCAAAAGCGGTAAAACACATATGCCTCATATTTTCATAAATCGCCGTACTTCCGAAATTGTGCCATAAACCCAAAGATACTGCCGGAAGTTTCAGACCGCTTTTTCCCGAACGGCGGTATTCCATATTTTCATATCGTTCCGAAGAAGCATGATACATACATATTCCTCCCTGAAATAATATTTATTGCTGCCGCTTTGTAAAATATTCCTTCCTGTATGTATTCTTTGCGGCATTGATCCGGAATACTGTACATCATTAAAAGCACATTGTCATACATCTGTTCACATCCGGATATTTTTACGTTAATGCTAATTTAGGAATACCCCTATTTATTTAATGATAAATATTGGTATCCCTATTATTTTACTCTATTTTATCCAACATTTCAACCATTGAAGCACAAAAACTTTTCATTTTTGTTTTATATGCCTCAATTTCGCTTTTAATATGTGCCAATTCCTGTGATTTATCTCTTGCTTCAAGTTCAACCTGTCTGTAAACGTCTCCCGCTTTACTTTCAGCTTCCTGCAATATATTCTTTGCTTTTTCGCTGGCGTTCTTCTTCATATCCTCTGCAGTATTCTGGGCATAAAGCAATGCGTTTCTCAATGATGTTTCAAGGCTTTTGTATTCTTCAATTGATTTTGAC
Source organism: uncultured Bacillota bacterium (assembly GCA_949297205.1). Taxonomy (GTDB): domain Bacteria; phylum Bacillota; class Clostridia; order UBA1381; family UBA1381; genus RGIG1988. The sequence goes on from CASFSH010000415.1 coordinate 668, forward strand.
AGCATGATTACCTTATCCTTGAGTTCTTTGTTTTCACGGTAAAGCTTCTCATAGTCAGCTCCTACCAAATCCAAAAAATCATCAACCTCATCGGCATTGTACCCTCTCATTTTTACTCCGAAATCCTGTTTTTGAATATCAAGTGGCGTTAACATTTAATAATCCTCCTAAATATATTTTTTTATAACTATATGAATTCTGTCGCTTCTTGTTTTTGCTCCGACTTCTTCAAATATGAATCTGCCGAAACCTCTTACCGAAATAATATCTTTCGGGCTTAAAATATAATCAACTCGTGTAATGGGAAAATGGTTTACACTCACCTTTTCCGCACGAATAAGTCCTGCGGCATTGTTTCTTGATATTTTAAGCATGGCGGAAACTACCGCATCAAGTCTTTCAGATGCGCAAACCGCATTTATTGTTTCAAATTTCTGCTTGGGAGGTGTTATATTTGTAAAGTTTTCAACCTTAACACTCACTCCCACATTTGATATTTTATCAATATTCTCACATACATATGAACATACATCGCTTAACATATACACATATGCACGGTTTTTTTCTACAAGTATATCTCCCACATTCGACCTGTCAATTCCCAAAGACAGTATTGTTCCCAAATAATCCCGGTGTGTAAGTTCCTTTTCATACTTTTTCCCGATTACTATAACTTCTATGGGAAATTGTTTTTTGTCAAATTCCATCCACTCGGGAAATACTCCGAAAACTTTCCTCTGAGAATCATCATATCCTCCGAAAAAACCGGTATTATACCCCGGCGGACATATTGCATTCTTTAATACAAGCTCCTGCTGAGCTTCATCTAAAAACTTTGAAAATCTCGGGGTCTGATATTTATCACACAACCCGAACAAATCCTCAATCCTTGCAACGAGCATTTTTCACGATTCCCTTTCAGACGGTTTATTTTCTATCCGTTATACAGATATTAAGGACGGAGTATATGCTCCGTCCTTTGAATACACAAAATTTTTAAGAGCGTGAATTAAAACATACTCCATTGAAAGCTTTCGCCGTTATCTTCCAAAACTTCTCCCAGAATATCAACATGCTCAGGTGTTGCAACAAATATTCCGCCCGCAACCTTCTGCATATTTCCGTTTAATCCGTAAATGGTACCTGCTATAAAATCTACAACTCTTCTCGCTTCATCTGTATCAAGACCTCCGACATTAATAATTACGGGTCTTCTTGCCTTTAATTCATCTGCTACATGTGTTGAATCATTAAAACATTTTGGTTTTAAAACTACTATCTTTGTCTGAGAAATCTGTCCGTTCATCGGAACAACCTTTTGTTTTCTTGAAACGGTCGGTTTTGGCACTTCTCTTTCTTCCGGTTCTGTGTAAACCTCTTCAGCTTCATCCTCATATTCGTCACCGAAACCGATAAAATTTTTCAATTTGCTTACGATAGCACTGTTGCCCATTATTTTTTTCCTCCTAAATATATTTTCTCTCCCCGAAAATTGCACTGCCTATTCTGACCATGTTTGAACCCTCTGAAATAGCCATTTCAAAATCACCGCTCATGCCCATAGACAGGTAATCCATAGTAATATTATTATATTTTTTCTCTGATATGTCAATATAAATCTTCTTTATGTTAACAAAATGTAATCTATTAGAAACATTATTGTTAACTATCGGCATAATTGTCATCAAACCGCAAACTTTGACATGGTGCAATGTCTCGGCATGGTTCAGCATTTCATCAATCTCATCGGGGGAAATTCCGAATTTTGATTCTTCTCCCGAAATATTAACCTGAATTAAAATCTTCATTACAATATTATGTTTTTCCGCCTGACGTTCTATCTCGTCCATTAAATGTATAGAATCAACAGAATGTATCATATACACTTTGTCTATAATATACTTTACCTTATTCGTCTGAAGATGTCCGATTAAATGCCATCTTACCGGCTTTACTTTATCGTATTTCTCCATTATTTCCTGTACTTTATTTTCTCCGATATCCGTAACCCCGCAGTCAATGGCTTCGTTTATGGCTTCGGGCGGATGGGTTTTTGTAACAGCTACAAGTGTAATATCTTTTCCGGTTCTTCCGCTTTTTTTTGCCGCCTCATCTATTCTCTTACGTATCTGTTCCAAATTATCACTTATCTGTGACATTTTTCACACTTCCTTATGTTTTATTATTACTCTCCGGTTTCGGAAGTATTGGTTTGTTCAGCCTCATCTTCCGTATTTTCGCCGATTGTATCCTGACTGTCTTCGCTTTCAGTTACCGTACTGCCGCCGGTATTATTTATCACTTCGGTTTTTTCACCCAATACAATCTTATCACCGATTGTCAATTCTCTTGCCGCATTTTCAGAAGGATAAATGACAACGGTTTGATTATCAGTATTATTATACACAACGTCACATTCACAGAATATCTGAGATGTGCCGCTTGCTATCATAACTCCCTGTTTTCCGTCCACGTTACGTATTGCATAAACGGGAACTTCAAATCCCGTATAACTGTTAAGAATTATCTGTATATTATCCGAACGTATACCGTAAACTCCTTCAAGGTATCTTTCACTTTTCAATATTACTATGTTATTCTCTTCCTCATCCGAGATATACACAACATTTGCAGAAACATCATTTCCCGGCAAACTGTCAAACCGAAGATCCACCGTCTGATCTACTTTCAGCAATGACGCATCGGCATTGCTTACCTTCACCACCGCATACCATACATGGTTATCCACAACCTTACATATCTGTTCTCCGCTTACCACATCTCTGCCGGTTTTCTGGTTTTGTCCTGCCTGCAGAAGTCCGTCAAATTCCGCAGTTGTAAAAGTCATAATATTTTCCGTAGTAAGGATTTCCTCCAATCCGTCCACATTTTCCGAGTACACACCCGAAATGGTGGAATAAATATCATTTTTGTTGTTTCCCAGATTAGCCTCAAGAGTTGACTTTCTTGATTTCAGTTCCTGCATGGTTGCCGCATTCTCATCTGTTCCGGTATTATACATGGAGTTAATCGTCATTTTATATTCCGGAATTTTTGAAACATCATTGGACAATGCGGCATTTATTATATCGGTTTTCAGGTTTTCCGCAATGGTCTGAGAAGAGGAGCTGTCTGTTGTAAAATTTTCTTTCTGCTGCTGTATACTCTCAAGCTGTTCCAGTTTTGTATCAATATTATTAAGCTCCTGTATCAATTCCCCGTTCTGATCTCCCTGATACACCGTTGCAATAAGCATATTTTTTCCCACTCTTGCACCTTCATCAACGTAACTGTACAATATTCCGTTATCGGAAGAGGTATACACTGCTTCCGTTCTTGCAATATATGCCTCTCCGCTTATTGTATCTTCTTTTCGGATCATATTGGCAGTCTGTGTTTCCACCGGTATTTTCAGATAGCGGTAAGAATAAAACGCAGCAGCACAAAAGGTTATTGCCAATATTATCAATATTCCGCGTCTTTTCATGACTTATTTTCCTCTTCTTTATCTTCATACACATCGGCAAGCATCATATTAATCATATCCCATACCGATATTTTACCCTCATCGTCCTTTATTGAAAAAGGAACAAGAACATCATTCTCATCAAGGCCCAATTTCTCACATATCATGGTAAGATTAGGTTCTATCTCGCTTTTTTTCAATTTATCCACTTTGGTTGCAACTACGATAACGCCGCTGTCATCATATGCCTTTATCCAGTCTATCATAGTAAGGTCATCTTTTGACGGAGCGTGGCGTGCATCAACCAAAAGTACGGTTTTTATAAGTTCTTCTCTGTCTCTGAGATAATTTTCTATCATATTGCCCCATTTTTGTATTTCACTCTGAGAGCGCTGAGCATAGCCGTATCCGGGCAAATCCACAAGATGAACGGTATCGTCAACGTTATAGAAATTTATTGTAACTGTTTTTCCCGGAGTCTGAGAAACTCTTGCAAGAGATTTTCTGTTAAGCAGTTTATTAATCAAAGATGACTTTCCCACATTTGATCTGCCCACAAAAGCGATTTCGGGTATATTCATCTTAGGATACTGTTTTTCACTTACCGCAGAAGTGGTCAGGCATACGTTGTGAATATTCATGTGTACCTCCGTTCTATAGTGACATAATTATCTTAGTTTATAATTTTTATGATTGGGGACTTTGTCCCCCTTGCCCCTATCCGCTTTTTGAAAAAAGCG
>CASFSH010000416.1 GCA_949297205.1 uncultured Bacillota bacterium
GTCACCTTTATATGAGTACATTCTGCCGCCCATGAACGCATGAGAGGGACGCGGATGTGCGTGATAATCAACTTCAAAACCGTCACAGCCTAATTCTTTACCCACATATTCATCATATGCCTGTGCTGAACGTTTTGCACCGTATAAAAGGTTCTGCCGTACCATACCGGATAACGAACGTGTAACACCACTTCCATATCTCACGCGAACACCACTGCCACCGAGATTTTTTATAGTTTCCCTCATAGCGGCATTAAAATCTGTTGTCCCTGAAGAAACAGCGATAACCGCATCGTCCATAGCCTTTTGAAACGCACCTTCAAGCGGTGTAGAGCCTATCACATCACCCTTTAAATTATACTTATCAAAGCATAAAGCCTTTGTACGGCTTAAATTAATCATCTCACCGGCTGTTTCTGTCGCCCAGTGTCTTACAAGCTGTTGTGCATATTCGTTTTGCTCAAACGGTACAAACTGCATACCCTTGAAATCGTAAAGCGGTTCATATGAATTAACTCCGTCCGTCATTGTCTGCGTGTATATCTTTTCAAGATCGGAAACATTCAGCTCTGTTATCTCTGCCAGCTTTTTTGTGATAGTGTCCATATCACCCGATATGTCCGCCATGTTTTTTAATGCTTGCTGATCGTAAGCTGACAGCTGCCCGGTAGCCTTAATTCTTTCGCCTATCGTTTCAAGTACATAATTATTAAAATAGTTCGTGCGGTTAAATACCTGTTCCGCGTATTCATTCAGCTTTGCTTCATCTATCAGCGGCATTCATACCACCTCACATATTAAGCATACTTTCAATTGCACTTCCGGTATTCTGCTCGCGGCTCTGATTTATACGATCGAGTTTTGCCTGTGCTTCTTCATCCGATAGGTTCGGGTACCAGTATTTAATCAGATCAATCTGTTCGGCCGCACCGTTTTCATACATTTTCAAATTGTTTTCAAGTCGTTTCTGTTCATCGTCGTATATATCCGCCCATGTTTCGTCATACGTCCACAAGTCCTCTCTTATGCCAAGATACAGTCCGTCTGCTTTTAGTGTCTCAAGATTTCCTTCCTGTACCGCTCTGCGAATATTGTCTTCCAAACTAATGTTGTCGATATTCAATGTCCGTATTTCGGTTGCTGTGGCAGCACTACCACTTCGTTCATGAGTAATAAGTTCATTTACTCCCATAAGATTCTGATATTCTTCCAGTAATTTTGTCAAATGTGCATAGTATGAACTATCACGAATAGCCGGGCTAAATTCATTGATAAGTGACGTCTGTCCCTCTTTCGTCTGTACTGTATAGATATATTCATCAATCACATTTTCTTTTAACGGTTTCCCATTTGCATCCATATTACGTGTTATAGATTTATCTGCAAAAAGCTTTACTCCTTTATGCTTAAATTCCTGCATTATTTGCCCGAAAACAGTTTGTATATGCTTTTCTATTACTGCACATTTATGATTCAGAGGTTTTCCGTATGTATCGTTTTCAAACGCGGTGACAGGTGACTTATACCGACCAAAACCTATATGGTTTGCTCCGGGATACGTTATTTCGGTTTTTACCATTGATTCCCATTCCGGAATGTTAGCTGTGATTTCTTGTGCCAATTCATTGGCAACAAAAAAGGTTATTGTCAGATTTCCATTTTCGTCAAGCCTGTGGCGGCGACACAGAAGATATATCTTATTGTTTCGGCGGACTCCGTCTATTATCATATAACATTCTGATATTTTATTACCCGACATTGCTGTTATGCATATCCTGTTCCCACCCAGGTAACTGTGAAACAACTTTTTCACACCACCCACCGTTTCAAAATACGGCACAACCCAACATTCAGAAATCCTCTGCGGCGTATCAGATCCGCCAAGCATATAAAAACCAATCTTATAACAGTTTTTCTGTATATCTTCGCATAATTCTATCAACGGTTTGGCAACGGTACTGTCAGTCGTCACCTCAAAATCACACTGCATAAATACATGATTAAGAACCTTTTTCAATACCATTATAAAAAAGTTTACCAAAGTATCATCATCGGCACTCATCTCTTTATATCCAGCATTTCCGCTATTTAACCATTGATTGATTTTACTGTCCAATCTTTGAAGTAAATTATACCAAAATTGTCTAATTGCTTCTTTCAAAACATCACCCCTTATCTATATCATCCAGAATATAATGCCAATTTCCGGCACATGAATATGTCAGCGCGTCATA
>CASFSH010000417.1 GCA_949297205.1 uncultured Bacillota bacterium
TTCCCTCAGTCCTTCATATCCTTTAATAGTAACATCGGTCAAATCTTCTTTTGAAAATTCTCCCTTATCCATATACATCTGCTTTATCTCTGCCTGTGTTTTTGCCTCCGGATAAAGCGTTTTAACTATATCATCTCTTACCCATATCCATGTTCTTGTTTCTTCCGGTGTGATAAGATTTTGATAATCCTTTTCATTATATTCGTCATTAAGATATTTCGCAGCACCTCCCGCAGCCTGCGTCCACGACCACATTTTTCCGTCAACTGCAAGATCCTCATATGCCTTTTTTGTATGTTCATCTGAATTTACAAGCTTCATGTAATTATCCATATACTTCGGAATATACTCGGTCAAATCCCATATTTTATCATTTTCCCCCAACCTTTCTGAAAGAGCAATATCAAGATTATACACGATGTCAGGCCATGAGTCTGTTGCAATAATCTTTGATATTTTTGCATCAGAGCTTTCACCGCCGTTATCAAAGGATTTTTTTTCATCCCATGTTATACCGGTTACTCTTGTAAGCTCATCACGTACAACAGTGTTCTGTGCTTTTTTCCCGTTACTCATATGGTCGCCGTTACCGAACCAGTAAACAAGATTCATTTTCTTTCCTGTCCAGTCCTCCATGTCGTCAATAACATCAACCTCGTTACCGATTACATTGATTTTTGACGGAAGACCCTCACCTGCCTGCTCCTCTTTTTTCTTTGCTCCACAGCCGCTCATTGTCTGAGCACAAAGGCTAAACAGCAATACCGTTGAAATCACCTTGCCGATTTTCATAAATCATTTCTCCTCTCTAAAAAAAGCTTTTATCCTTTAACCGATCCTAAAGTTATACCTTTTACAAAGTATTTCTGTAGGAACGGATATACACATATAATAGGTAGCGTTACAATAATAATCTGTGCCGCCTGCACCGATTCGGTCGTGACCGACATACTCTTCATAAGCTGTTCCACATTCTGTCCCTGTTCTATTGCCGCCTGCACCAGTTCTGTTATTCGCTCGGTTTCCTTTATCGTCTGCATCAGCTTGTACTGAAGCGTATAAAGCGAACTGTCGGTTATGTAGTACATCGTTGTCGTCCAGTCGTTCCATGCTCCCACCGCCGTCCAAAGAGCGATTGTTGCAAGAATGGGCTTCGACAGAGGAATTATAAACTGTAATAAAATTCTCCCCTCGCCGCTTCCGTCAATGCGCGCCGCTTCAATTATTTCATCCGATATACTTGAAGAAATATACGAACGAATAAGCATTATGTTATAGAACGAAAATACCGCCGGTAATACATAAACCCAAAAATTGTTAAGCAGATGCATTTTTGAAAAAAGCACATATTGAGGAATAAGTCCTCCCGATACAAACATCGGTATAAGGAAGTAAATATTTACAGCTTTCATTCCCCATAAATTTTTTCTCGAAAGGGTATAGGCTGTCATAAACTGCACAAGTATGCTCAATACAACAAGTATTACAACACGCAGAACCGTTATGAGTGCAGCCATATACATATCACTGTCCTTTAAAAGCACCCTGAAGTTTTCGAGAGTAAATACTCTCGGCACAATAGTTACTCCCCCTCTTAAACTGTCAGTTCCATCATTTAGTGCTTTTGCTAAAACATTAAGATACGGCAGAAGAGTTACCAAAATAATTAAAATCATAAAAATGAAATTAATAATTGAAAAAACCGCATATCCCTTGCCTTCGTTTTTCATATGATTTATTTTCATAGTATCTTATTCCCCCTTTCATATCAGTGAAACATCATCGACACGTTTTGAAATGCTGTTTGTTATCAAAACAAGAATAAGACTGATAAAGCCCTGAACAAAACCAAATGCCGTTGATACCGAATAATTACCGCCTGTAATACCCTGTTTGTAAATGACGGTTGAAATTACTTCAAAATCTATGTACACATTCTGCAAACCGTATATCAGTTCAAAATCGGAATTGAACAGCGAACCTACTCTTAAAATAAACAGCATAATTATCGTTGTCGATATTGACGGAATAGTTATATGCCAGCACTGACGAAATTTACCCGCCCCGTCAACTATTGCTGCCTCATAGAGTGATGAATCTACTCCCGATATTGCGGCAAGGTAGATTACCGAGCTCCAGCCGAGTCCCTTCCAATTTGACAGAAGCAATATATTCGGTACGAAAAGATTTTGCTTTGTTAAAAACAGTTCTCTCGGCGTATCGTCTCCGAACAGCAATATACGCACGTCGTTTAATATTCCGTACTCGCTAAATATTGATACTGCCATACCGATAACGGCAATGGTCGACAAAAAGTGTGGAAGATATGAAACCGTCTGCGTAAATTTTTTGAACATTCCGTCTTTTAATTCATTCAGCATAAGTGCGAAAATAATCGGAAGCGGAAATCCGATTATAATTCCCAAAAAACTCAACCACACTGTATTTAAAATAGCTTTTGAAAACTCAGGGACAGTGAATATTGAAATAATATTATCAAATCCAACCCAATCACTTTTAAAGCCCTTGAACATATCGTAGTCCATAAAGGACATCAACAGTCCCGGAAGCGGACAGTAGGAAAAAATAAATACAAGAATTATCCCCGGAATAAGAAAAATATAGAGCAATTTATTTTTTTTGATACACGTTAACGCCGACTCCCGTTTTTCGGTGTTATTCGTTTTTTGTTTTTTTGCAATAAACATAAAATTGACCTTCTTTGCTGATATTTTCGAGATGCGACTCTTTACTCTAATTATAGCAGAAGGTCAATTTTTTGTGTATGACTTTTTTATTTAAAATCTTGATGTTTTTATTCTATCGGCAGAATAATCATAATGTCGGTATACTCACCCATATGCGATTCAACGGAAATACCGTACTCTTCTCCGCAT